>JBGXXV010000039.1:0-29663 GCA_041814825.1 Bacteroidota bacterium
AAGAGCACGAAATACCGCATCGTTTTTGAACGTACCGCCTTGCACTACAATATTGTCACCCAAAATATTCAGATTACTTATTTTCAGCACCTTAAAAAGACAGTTTTTGACTACCGAATAAGCCAAGCCGGCTGCAATATCGTCTAAAACGGCATTCTGACGTAGCGACTGCTTTACTTTTGAGTTCATAAAGACCGTGCAACGAGTGCCCAAATCCACAGGTTGTGCCGCAGTGCAGGCAGCATAGGCAAAATCGGCAATAGTCATATTCATTACCGACGCAAAATTTTGCAGAAACGACCCACAGCCCGACGAACAAGCCTCGTTGAGTTCTATATTGGTAATCACACCTTTATCGACAAAAATCGACTTCATATCTTGCCCACCGATATCGAGTATAAACGACACTTCGGGATTTACAAACTTGGCTCCCATAAGGTGAGCTATGGTCTCGACTATCCCGAAATCGAGGTTAAATGCTTGTTTTATAAGCTCTTCGCCGTAGCCTGTGGAAGCCGATGCCGTAATGGTGGCTCGTGCATTGAGATTTTCGAGCTGTTGGTAAAATTTGGTAAGCCCATCGTGAACCTGTTTTAGCGGATTGCCGTAGTTGAGCGTGTAGTGTTTGAAAAGTATTTCGGCTTTATCGTTGATAATGATTATCTTTGTGGTGGTAGAACCGGAGTCGATACCGAGAAAACATTGATAGTCTCTATTCGGCTCCAACTCTCTGTGTACGAGCGGAATAACGTTTTTGTTGTTTTTCCAATACAAATAGTGCTCTTCGGAGTCGAAGAGCGGAGGAAGTATCTCGGTTGTGTCTCGCACTTGTTTGTCCGAAAGTCGAGCAATGAGTTGGTCAATCTCAAAGGCTTCCTCTGTGGCATCTGCCAAAAACGCACACCCCCAAGCGGGGAAAAATTCGCTGTTCTCAGGCAATGTTATCTCGTCGTCCGAGAGCGAAAGCAACTCCTGAAACCTATTGCGTAGGGCGGGGATAAATGTAAGCGGACCGCCGATACATATTACTTTCGGCATCACTTTATGTCCTCGAATCAGCGTAGTAATAGCCTGATTGGCAACGGTCTGAAATATTGACATAGCCAAGTCGGGCAGAGGTATATTGCGAGCAATCAGGTTCTGTACATCGGTTTTGGCAAACACCCCACAACGCGATGCCACAGGGTATATTTTGGTAAAATTCCACGCTTCGTCGTTGAGTTTGTCGATGGGGAGGCTTATGAGGTCTGCCATTTGGTCGATAAAGGCGCCGGTGCCTCCCGCACAAGAGCCGTTCATTCGTATATCGGGTTGTTTGCCTTCGGCGAAAAATACTATTTTGGCATCTTCGCCACCGAGGTCTATCATTGTGTGAGTGTCGGGATAGCAACGTTTAGCTACCTCTATGGACGCGATAACCTCCTGTGCAAAAGGTATTTGGGTGCGTTCGGCAACACCCATTCCGGCCGACCCCGTAATGGTAAACTTAGCTTTCGATATACCGCAACTGCGAGCAACATTATCGAGCTCCTGCCGAAAAATTGTGGTAATATCAGCCTTATGCCGATTGTACGACCTGTAAGCGACATTTCCACCATCGTCCAATACAATGATTTTTAGTGTAGTAGAGCCAATATCTATGCCTATATTCATCAATTTATTTGGTCTGTGATTAACAATATTTTTTGCAAAATGCAAATATAAGAGGCAAAAGTAAGAAAAAGTTTTGAATTATTTTTCAGTAATTGGTCAAAAATCCCGCAATTCATTGCAACTACTTTTAGTTTCTATTTTGTAAAACGGGAAATAGAAGCAGTTTGCACACGGCAAGTAATTTGAGCATTCGCACTATTCGGAGACCTCAACAGTTACCCGATCTACATTGCCATCTCGAAAAGGGTTGTATTTCGATACTGCCACGTAGAGATTATCAATGTTGCAAAAACGCTCTTTTATATTTGTGTAAATGCGTTGAGCCACATTTTCGAGCAAGTTGGCAGCTATTGCCATTTCGTCGCGTACGATGCCGTAAATTGCCTCGTAATTGACCGTGTCGTCGATATTATCGGAGGCAGCAGATTGTTTGCCGTCGAAGTCGAATGACACATCGACCGAAAAGCGATTGCCCTGTTCGCGTTCTACATCGTATATGCCGTGATAAGCCTTTAATTGTATATTGTCAAGTCGTATTCTCATATTTTGGAGACAAATAATGAACAAAGATAATATTTTTGGCGTTAAAAACGTAAAATAAAAAAGGAGTCTGCTACAACTCCTTTTTTGTTATTATTTTTTGCCTTTTCGTTGAGCGTTTTGTTGCTCTCTGAGGCGTTTTTGTTGTTGTTTTTGAGCTTCTTCGAGACGTGCCATAAATCCTGATTTTTTTGCAGGTTTTTTGGTCTGTTTGGCAAGTTCGAGTTTTTGAAGAAGCTTTTGGTCATCGACAAACAGTCGGAAAAGGTAAGTCTGCAATACGGTGAACAGTAACGATATAAAATAGTAGTATGTAAGTCCCGAAGCATATTCGTTGAATATAAAGAAGAACATAAGTGGCATCAGATACATCATCCACTTCATCATAGCCATTTGTTGGGTTGCTCCGGCAGTATTAGCCATATTTACTTTGGTATATATAATATTTGTTATGGTCATCAATAGGCAGAATAGCGATATATGATTGCCAATAAAAGGAATTGTTACGTCCCAAGTAAGGAATGGTACGGAGTCGAATGTAGATAGGTCGGTAGCCCACAGAAAACTTTGTTGGCGGAGCTCTATGGCAGACGGCAGATACATAAACACAGCCACCAAAATAGGCATCTGCAACAACATTGGCAGACATCCGCCCATAGGACTTACGCCCACCGAACGATACAAGTTCATCTGTGCCTGCTGACGTTCGAGCATTTTATCGGCAGGTATCCTTTCGTTGATAGCATCTATTTGGGGTTTGAGTACTCTCATCTTTGCCGAACTCATATATGATTTGAAAGTAAGAGGCAATATTACTATTTTTATTATCAAAGTAACAATCAATATTATTAGCCCCCAATTGCTCATAAGTGTGCTTAGGAAGTTGAACAGCGGTATGATAGCATATTGGTTTATCCAGCGAAACAGAGCCCAGCCGAGAGGAATAAGTTCTTGTAAGTTGGGACGTTGCGATTTGTCTATACCTTCATTGAAACTTTTGAGTATTTTATACTGATTGGGTACCAAAAATATTTGCAGGTTGGTGGGTTTAGAGCCTGTAACATCGAAATCTACGGTAGAGTTTACAGTATAATGTTTAAGATATTGGGATTTTTCGTCAGAGTAGTTTTCGCTTTTGAAAGCAGCCGTCGGGAAGTTGTTTTTGTTTAATAGAATGGTGCTGAAAAAATGGTCTTTAGCGGCAAACCACATAGTGGGAGTAGATACCGATTTTGTGTCGTTTTTGCTTTCACTAAGATGCTCTATATCGTTGTCGGGATACATATAATTTAGTGTAGCATAACGGTTTTCGGTCTTTCGGCTACGCTCTTGTCTTCTTATTTTGGTCTCCCACGTAAAATCCAATTTGTTGGTCATAGGAGCAAAATAACTCTGCATATTGTGGGATACTATATCAAAGTCTATTTTATAGCTGTTTTGTGGTATTCGATAAACAAAGTCTATATAACCGGCTGTATCCGGCTGTAATCTTAACGTTACCAGGGTATTGCCGTTGTTGTCTTTTGTTATGGGTCGAACCGCAAAAAACATCTCTCCGGTAGTAAGTACCCTATTGTCTGCGGTCTGTATTATAAGGTCAAGCGAATTTTCGCTATCGCCGTCGAAAAGTATTAGCGGTTGCTTATCGTATGTTTTATAATTTTTTAGCTCCGCATAAGAAAGAAAACCTCCTTTGGGCGAGAATTTGAGTTTTAGCAAATCCGTTTCGATTTCTACCATATTGGTATCTCCGTGAAGTGTATTGGCAAAAAGCCCAAATTGTGCAACTCTTATGGAATCTTGTTTAATTGCAAGATTGGTGTCTGTCTTGGATACGATATTGTTTTGAACAATTTGTTGCTCGGCAAGCTGTTGCTCTACCTGTGCGTTTCTGATAGAGTCGTTTACCCTCTTGCGTTCGGCTAATTGCTCTTCCGAAGGTCTGTTTAGATACTGAAACCCAACAAAGATACCAATTATCAAAACAATCCCTATTACTGTTTGTCTATTCATTCTATATTGTTTATTAAGTCCAATAATTTTTTTTTGAAACGGCAAAGTTAATAAAAAAATCAAATCAAGCTGTAACAAATGCAATCGACATCAGATAAAACATAACTTCTCCTGTCTCTCCCCAAAATATTTGTTTTTATAACAATACAGTTACAATCATTATGTTTTATGTTGCGGCTGTTGCGGTTTATTCCAACATAGCCAAGAAATCGTCTTCCGATACGGTGGGTACTCCAAGTTTGTCGGCTTTCTCTTTTTTTGCCGGTCCCATATTGTCGCCGGCAAGTACAAAGGAGGTCTTTGCCGAAATTGCTCCTGAGTTTTTGCCTCCGTTTTGTTCTATTATATCTTTGTACTCATCTCTCGAATGTTTATAAAAGACACCGCTGATAACAATTGTTTTCCCTTCGAGTTTTGACGACTGAAGTTTTATCTCTTTGACCTCGGCAGATAGCTGTAATCCTGCTTCTTTCAGTCTGTTTATAAGGATTTTATGTTCTTCTTTGGCGAAATATCCAACTACACTTTTGGCTATCATTTCGCCTATCTCATCGACCTGTATCAGCTCGTCGAAAGAGGCTTTTGCCAACGACTCTATGGAACGGAAAGTCTTTGCCAAACGTTTAGCTACTGTTTCGCCTACGTATCTTATGCCTAAGGCAAACAGTACATTTTCATAAGGGACTTGCTTTGATACCTCTATTGCAGATATAATATTTTTAGCCGATTTTTCGCCCAATCGCTCCAAAGTAGATAATTCAGCCTCTTTCAGAGTGTATAGGTCGGCAACGTTGCCAACCAATCCTTTTTCGTATAATAGCGATATTGTTTCGTCGCCCAACCCTGTTATATTCATAGCTTTGCGCGAAACGAAATGAGATATCTTACCCTTAATCTGCGGTGGACAATTGTTGTCGTTGGGACAGTAGTAGGCAGCTTCGTCTTCGTTACGCACAAGAGATGTTTTGCATTCGGGACATTTGTCGGGGAATATTACCTTGGGCATTGTCGTTGCTCGCCTAAGGACTTCTACACCGGTAATCTTAGGGATAATCTCACCTCCTTTTTCGACATAGACCATATCGCCTATGTGCAGGTCGAAATTCTCGATAATATCGGCATTGTGCAGAGAGGCTCGCTTTACCGTAGTACCCGATAGAAGTACGGGTTCGAGATTGGCAATAGGCGTAACGGCTCCCGTACGCCCCACTTGATAACTCACCGAGTCTAAACGCGTAAGACCTCTGACTGCCTGATATTTGTACGCAATAGCCCAACGTGGCGATTTGGCGGTAAGCCCAAGATTTTTTTGTTGTATCAAATCGTTTACTTTGAGTACAATGCCGTCTGTGGCCACAGGCAACCGGTGTCGTTCGGTATCCCAATAGTGTATGTAGTCAAAAATCTCGTCAAGATTTTTACAGCGACGTATGGCATCGGATATTTTGAATCCCCATTGTTTTGCATTCTGTATATTGTCGTAGTGTGTATTGTGTGGCAGCTCTTCGCCCAAGATATAGTAGAGATAGGCATCGAGCTTGCGACGAGCCACTTCCGCAGGGTTTTGCAACTTCAACGTTCCTGAAGTAGCATTGCGAGGGTTGGCAAAAAGAGGTTCGCCTTTTTGGGCTTTTTCTTCGTTCAGCTCCTCGAATACGGCAAACGGCATAAGTATTTCGCCCCTTATCTCGAATCTCGAAGGGTAGTTGCCGTTGAGTGTTATGGGTATTGATTTTATGGCACGGATATTAGCCGTAACATCATCGCCTACGGTACCGTCGCCACGGGTAACAGCCGTAACAAGTTCGCCGTTTTCGTAAATTAGAGATATGGATGCTCCGTCAAATTTGAGTTCACAGACTATTTCGAAATCGGTGTTTAACGATTTTTTTACTCTATTGTAAAAATCGGTTACCTCTCCTTCCGAATATGTATTGGCAAGCGAAAGCATAGGATACCGATGTTCAACCTGCTTAAAGTTTTTGGTCAGGTCGCTACCAACACGTTGTGTAGGTGAGTTTTTGTCGAAATATTGAGGATAGGCTTTTTCCATCTCCTCAAGTTGTTTGAGTTTCATATCAAACTCGAAGTCTGATATTATGGGGTTATTCTCTACATAATAAGCGTGATTGTAGCGGTCTATCTCTTTGCGAAGTTCTTTGATACGTGCTAAAACATCCATTCTTGTTTTTGTTTATCGGTTTAGTAGATATAATCTAATATGGAGGCTAAAAGGATACCGCCTTCTACAAGCTGTTGTTCCCATACTTTTTGATAATCGTAAATATACCTATAACTATTCGAGGTGTCGGAGACGGTGTTATATATTTTTTCACAAATGATATAGGTTTTCCACGCAAAATCGAGTACTTGCCGTTCGGAATATCTAACCTTTTTAGGCTTATATATTCGTTTGAGGTGCGTGGCATATTCGGTATAACTTAGCTTCTGTCCATCTATCAAGTGACTGTCCCAAAGGGAGTGTAAATTGATATTACGCCCAAACCATTTTACGTTTATGGTATTGCCTCCCAAATCTTGTTGCCTGCCCAAATGAAGAGGCTGAAACATATCTCCGACTATGTGAATCAACAATTTGAGTCTGTCTGTGTCGTTGGGGTGTTTTTTCAAATAGTTTGTAAGGTATATTACCCTGTATATACACTCTCCGCTATTGGTATCAAGGGCTAAAGAGTCAAAACCGCCGCGAGTGAGATTGGCGGGTAAATTGGTGTAGTGCCAATCGGAAAAATCTGTGTATGCTGTATCGGCTTTTATAAAATCGCCCCAAGTGGCTATCATTGCCACCGAAGTGTTCGATAATACTTTATCGGCTTTTTTCTTAGCTGTACACGACATCATATCGCTTGCTATTTCGCCAATTATACGATGTCCCTGCTCGCTCCAAGCCGACAGTTCGACAGGCAATAGTATCTGAAATAATACAAATAAAATAGTTAATCGGGATATCTTAGTATTCATTATTTTTTTAGATGGTAATAGATAAATTATCTTCGTATTCTCGAACGAAGTTCAATGACAATATCAGGCTCGGTATAGTTGCCCATTTTTATTAGTTGGTCGCAAGAGCTTGCCATTTCGTAGGTATCAAAGACAGTGTAATTGGTCTTAGCAATTAACTTATCTTCGTAGAAAAAAAGAGCAACATATTCATTTATTTTATTGATACATCTACAATAGTGCCACTCTTCCACACCGTTACCAAATTCGCTTTTGGCAGGGTTGCCCATTATTTGTACGACTTCCTGTTTGGTCATTCCCTCTTTGAGGTTGTTAGACACTTTAAGATTTTGGTGTACCACCCAACAAGAAGATACACTCAAAGATACTACTATTAATATAGCCGCATAGATACTTGATACAAATGACTTTTTCATATTAAAATCGGTGTTTTGTTTATAACTTTATAGAAAATTATTCCAAATTTTGTAGCAAAATTAGATAAATTTCCGATTCAATACAAACAAAAGGCAGAAAAAAAATCAAACATTCGGTTAAAGACCGATTAACATTCGCTCTTGTTTGGGATAATACCGTTAGATGTGATTTTTTGTGTTTATCGAACCGTACGCAGTTTTATGGTACGGTTGCGGAGCTGTATCAGGGCATCGTCGTCGGTGATTGATAGTAGTGAATTGACCATAAGTGTGCCGTTGCTGTGCGACTGTCAGGTATTGCGGTCGGTTGGTTTCATTCTATGAGATGTTTTATTTTCTCAAACCCCTTTTTAGCCTCTTCGTAGCCGATACGGAATATCTTGTCCATTCGCTCTTTGGTGATTTCAAAGGTATTGTAGTCTGCCAACTTGGGTGGAGAAATATACCAATCGCACAGTTCGTTTTGTGATACGGTGTTTTGTGTCATCATTATTTTGAATGCTCTATATACCACCGATTTTATCGAACTAAAATCTTCGTTGTTTTTGACAACATTCACACTTGGGTCTAAATTGACCCCTATTAAAAAATCACATCTGCCGAGAATGGTATTGACTGGAAAATTGTTCAACACACCGCCGTCGCAATAGAGGCTTCCCTCGACATTGACCGGCGAAAATACACCCGGGAATGCACTTGATGCGGCAATTGCCTCTTTTACTTTGGTACGACGATTGAATATTTTGAGTTTTCCCGTATTGATATCGGTTGCCGATACATATACTTCTTTGCTCAAATCAATAAGTTGGGTTTCGCCAAATACTTCGTCGAGGTAAAAAATAAACTTTTCGGCATCTAACAAACCGGGTTTGAGGAAAGCAAAATGATTCCAACTGAAAAGTTTTACCGATTTCAAGAAGTCAGCTATCTCTGTGGGTTTTTTACCGAATGCGTATAAACAGCCTACTATCGAACCGACACTTGTTCCCGACAGTATGTCTATCTCAATGTTCTGTTCGTGCAGAAACTGCAATACGCCCGCATGTGCCAATCCTTTCAGACCACCACCCGAAAGGGCAAGACCTATCGATACTTTGTTTTTCATCTTATCCGTCTTAATCTATCTTTTGGGGCGAATAGCCCTTTATATCGGACACTATTATTTTATCTAATACAAATTACCGTATCAGCGGTATCGTTTTTTTCTGAAATATAAATATCCTGCCCCAAAAACGGCGAGTATCAATACGGGCAGTATAGTATTGATGAGTTGCCAAAAGACTCTATCTGATGTGATTTTTTGTTTGTCGAGCATACGCAGTTTTATGGTACGGTTGCGGAGCTGTATCAGGGCATCGTCGTCGGTGATTGATAGTAGCGAATTGACAATAAATGTGCTGTTGCCGTACGACTGTCCGGTATTGCGGTCGAGTCCGAGCGGTACTATGGCTATCTGCCCGGCTTTCGACTGCTCTATTTCGTTGCGGATAATATCGCCGTCGGCAACTATTATCATTTTGTTTTTGGCACTTTTATCTTTTCGGGGCAATAGGTTTACCAGGTTTTGGGGTGCTTTGCGATGTTTGAAAACACTCTCGAACTCTCCTTGCAAAACAACGCCCACAGGCAAAAATTGTGCATTGATAAACTGTTCGGGGTTGATGTTGGCTATGTTTTTGAGGTCGATATTGGTAGGAGCCATATCCGCGTGCGAGGCGTTGGAGGTGGCAAGCACTACTTCCATATTTATTCCGTTTTCGAGGCTCACCTGTTGAATGAACGAGGGAAAATCGGCTTTGACATTCATCAGGTTTTTGGTAATGGGGTTTTCGGGCGATGTCATCAGCAAAGGCGAGTATGTGAAAGGCATCTGTTCGAACACGGGAGGTTCGCCCACCGTTGCCACGTTGATAGGCATATAGAGGCATTGCAAATCTTGCACCACAGCGGCTTCGAGTCTTGCCCCGTAGCGAAAAAGCATATCGTTGAGGTTGAGGTCGAGAGCCAATACGGGCGAAATGCCGCTTTTACTCAGTTCCGACGACGAATAATTTATCGCATCGAGCAACCAAAGTACCTTACCTCCGTTCATTATATACTGGTCTATAATATACTTGTCCGATTCCGAAAAGGGTTTGGTAGGTTTGGCTATCACTATCGCCTTGTAGGGAGCCAGTATCGAAGCGTCGTCGGCTAATGTGCCACGGTCTATTTGGAAATACATTCGGAGTTGTTCCATAATAGAGTAGGTCTCTATCTCGGATAGTTCGCCGTGTCCTTCGAGGAAGGCTATTTTGTCGAAATGCGTTTTGCTCAAAATATTTATCATCTCGATAAAATTGTATTCGAGTTCCTCGATAGCGGCATTTACGCTTGCCTCGCCTGTCTTCATAGCGGTCGGTTTCATAAGGTTGACGGGCATAGTATCGCCGTCGAGCATAACCTCTGCCCAAGGGAATACCAGTGTTTGCGACACCTTGCCTTGTGCGTCGCGTGTAGATATGGTTATGGGCGACAGCCCACGCTCTTCGAGGCGACGGAAGTTGTCGTTGCGTTCTTTGTCGCTACTTGCATTGGCAGGGTTGATATAGCGGTACGAAATATTGTGATTGGCATAAGCCGAAAATTCGTCCAACATATCGGCAACGGCATTCCGTAGATATGCTATATTGGCATCTGCCTCGCCGAGATAGATATTTACACTGATGGGGTTGTCTATTTTGCGGAGAATATCTTTCGAGGCTTTTGTTATCGAAAAACGCTTCTCTTCGGTAAGGTCTATTCTAAAAAATATTATTTTTGTGGCAAACAGCCCGACAACCGCAATCAAGACCACCGCCAAAACATATTTGTAATACGTCTGTCTGTTTTTCATACCAATTTAAAAAATGATTATTTCGGATACTCTATCCTCGAATGATATATGTTGATTAATTTCTCTTTGAGTACGTTTTTTGCTATCTCCAAGTGTTTGAATGTCAAAGGCGATTCCTTAAACGACTGGTCGGCAACCTGTGCGTTAATAATATCATCTACAAGTGTGCCGATAGTCGTCTCATTGTACTCTTTCAGGCTACGTGAGGCTGCCTCTACGGCATCGGCCATCATCACTATCGCCTCCTCTTTGGTATCGGGGTAGCGACCGTTGTACGAAAAGAGGCTTTTATCGACTTCTACATCGGGGTTCTCTTTCTGCTCGGTAATATAAAAGTAGCGTACAAGGCTTTTGGCGTGGTGCGATTTGATAAAGTTTATTATCTGTTTGGGCAGACTGTTTTGTTCGGCAATTTTGACACCGTCGTCCACGTGGGCTATTATCACACGTGCAGCCTCTTGGCATGTCATATCGTCGAGCGGATTGAAGCCCGACACCTGATTTTCGATAAAACACATAGGGTTTTTCATCTTGCCTATATCGTGATATAAGGCTCCGGTACGAGCAAGCAACATATTGGCATTTATCTTTTGAGCAATGGCAGCCGCAAGGGTCGATACCTGTATTACGTGCTGAAATGTGCCGGGTGCTTTTGCCGAAAAGTCCATCAATAGCTTGTTGTTGATGTTCGACAGCTCTACAAGGGTAACATCGGAGAGATATCCGAATAGTTTTTCGAATATATATATAAGAATGTATGCAAAGAGAAGCAACAACGCATTGACGGCAAATATCATATAGTGTTGCCATGCAAAACCGAATGTTCCTGTTTCTATTATCATACAAAACGAATATATAAAGGCGTATGTGATGAATATAAATATGGCACTCTGTACCAACTGTCCCCTGTGGGTAAGCTGTTTCAGAGTAGATACAGCTATCATACCGGCAGGTATGTGGAGCATAAGGAACAAAAACGGCGACGGCACAAAGAGCGACACCATCAACACCACTATGTTATGTATGAAAAGGGCAGTACGGCTATCGAAGAATATACGGATAATAATAGCCATAAGGGCAAACGGCATAATGTTTATGATGTCAGAGTTGTAACTCATTATCAGCGATGCACCACCTGCCACTATCAATATCATAACAACAATAAAGACAGCGTTTTTCATACGGATAAACTCGGGACGGAACAGTATAACGTATATCACAAACAATGCAAGAAGTACGGCTATCATAAATATGTCGGCTAAGGCAACGAGTTTGTTGTCTTGGTCGGGAGTGTTGTCGGCATACTCTTTTTTGAGCGAATAGAGTATTTTGCCCTGCTCCTGTTTTACAATCTCGCCTCTGTCGATAATTCGCTCGCCTGCTTGCACCATTCCGCTCGATATGGGTATGCTTTTGAGCAGTTCGTTGAGAGTGAAATCCGATTTGTTTTTGTCGATATTAAGATTGACCGACACAAATCTGCCGATATTAAGCGAGTCGAGTGTGGCGGCGGTAATAGGGTA
Organism: Bacteroidota bacterium; assembly: GCA_041814825.1. Classification (GTDB taxonomy): domain Bacteria; phylum Bacteroidota; class Bacteroidia; order Bacteroidales; family Paludibacteraceae; genus F0058. The sequence goes on from JBGXXV010000039.1 coordinate 12,003, forward strand.
GTTCGACGATATATAGGCGAGAGCCAAAGTCGGGGTAAGAATATTTTTTACCTCTACCTTACGCCAAATATTCGACGAATCGCTTACATTGATGCTCTTCATTGCCGATTGTTTGAAATCATTGTAGTCGGTATCCTCTACCACACCGCGTTTGTATATATTTTGCAATGCACGTTGAAGATGGTATCGGATATCGCCCTTGATAGCGGTATCGGCTTTGAACTTGTCGATAGCGGTTTTGGCTTTGCTTGCATCGATGGTGTAATATGGCGTAAAGAGGCGTTTGACGCTGTCTCTCTCTTGTCGTAGTTCGTCGTCGGTTTTGTATATCGGGAAGTCGAAAGGGGCGGTCAGCAGTTCGTAGTGCCACGGTTTGCCCACTTCGTACTTTTTGTCGAAATGCGTTCGCTGTGGAAACATTTTGAATATCAGAAATGTAGTTGCCACAAACATAAGCAAGTACAGTAATATTCTGGTGTGTTTGTATTTAAAATTAGCTCCGCTTAATTTGAGTCCCATATTGGAGAAAATATTTGGTTTAGATTACAAAGATACAAAAAAAATTATCTTCCATAGATTATTCCACAGAAGATAATATAACAAAATAAGTCCGTATTATCGATTTGGTTTCAAAGCCTCGGGCTCGAATGTAGCCAACGGAACAAAAACACCCTTTTCTTCTCTGCCTATTTTAAGGTATCCGTCTTCGGTAATACGATACTCTTTGGCTTTTTTGAGTATTGTCAATACGGTGTTGTCGATAACCAAGACATCTTTATCGGTGCATTTTTTTGTGGTTGCCTCTATATTGTTGAACGAAATTCTCCATCGTCTCATATTCCAGTTATATTTTGCTCTAAATGCGGCACACGATGCGTTGCCCTCTACGTAACGTCTGTTTTTCTTGTCTTTCGACATTATGAAATAGGGCTGTTCGGCGATATTCGTCGGGATAGGATTGTTTTTTATCTCTATAAGTTTCCACTTTTTGTCGGTCAAAACGTGCTGTTGGTATAGCAATTCGGCTTTTGACGGGGTATATTTGTAATAAAATTTTTGAGCCTCAAACGATACAGGCACAAATGCAAAGCCTGTTACATTGCTTCCGTTGTGTTGAGCGGGCTTCCACGCAGGCATCTTTTTTACCGCATCCAAAGCGGCATTGTCGCACTCGGTATTGAGACTTTGTTGAATGGTTGGGTTCTGTACTTTACCGTTTTTGTCAACAAACAGACGAACTACCACTCGTCCGCTAATATTATTTTCTACGATACTATTAGGTATTACCAGCACAGAGTCGATAAACTTAAACATTGCGTTTTCGCCCCCGATAAAACTCGGCGAGACCGCCCCGGAGGTTTGTAGTATAACGCTTCTGTCTATTGCTGCCACAGTATCAATGGTGTCCGGTTCTATGTATTGAGCATTTTCCATTTGGTACTCACCTTCTATATAGTTGGTATATACCGGATTTTGTGCATATATTATCGCCGGCAATGAAGCAGACAATACAATTACTATACAATGTAAAAAGAAATTTCTCATAAAAATATAATTTGATTTTTTGTTGATATTTTTTTTGCAATTATTTGAAAATACGACAATTGGGTATTAACCAAAAGCATTATTTGTCAATTACGTGTTTTTCTGATGTGTCTGATTGGTAATCTGATAATTGAAAACATCTAATACCTGTGTTTCGGACACAGATACTATTCTGTACGGATAAACGGATTTTTCCATAAAGCCGACCAAATACTCCACCGCACCGTTCAATGTGGCTGCTTTGACATAAGAGAGGGTTGCGATTGTCTTTTCTACACCTTTTTCTTCGTCAATGCTGATTAACATCACTTTACATTTCCACCAACGGTCGTCTGTATCTATGTCGGAGTCGATAAGCTCGTTTATTTTTATTTTTTTGATACTTGCCACGACAAATTCGCCTGTTAGCATTGGCTCTATCTCTCTGATGATGCGTTCTTCGGCTTCGGTAAAACTCATTGCATCAACCAAATATAATTCGCTAACTCTTGTTAGCAAGCCATCTTCTCCGGCTTTGTCGTAATTTACTTTACACTCAAACCAACTATTCATTATTTCGACTTTTCTTAAAAGATTATTAAACTACAAAATTACAAAAAAATCTTAGTCTTGTGAATAAAAAGAGTTATCTTTGTCGTAAAATATTATAACTTATTGTTTTTGATTAATTGAAATAATGAATGTTTTTTATACGCACAATGTATTAGAAACCAATGTGTTATCCGAAGAAGAATCTTACCACTGTATTAAAGTACTGCGGATGAAAGCCGACGACACTATCTTCGTTATAGACGGCATCGGCAATATGTATGTGGCAAGGATTGTATTGGCAGATACCCGACACACAAGAGTAGAAATTTTATCCGTACAACAAGATTTTGGCAAACGCAACTACTCGCTACACCTGGCAGTGGCACCAACCAAAAACATTGACCGCTTCGAATGGCTTGTCGAAAAGTCTGTTGAAATAGGGGTAGATTGTATAACACCTCTTAATTGCAGATTTTCGGAGAGGCGAACCATAAAAACGGAGCGTATCGAAAAGATAGCATTATCGGCTACCAAACAGTCGCTCAAAGCATACTTGCCCCAAATAAATCCTATGACCGACTTTACCGAGCTTGTACTGCGGTCTGCCGAAAGTCAGAGATTCGTAGCACACTGCTACAATTTGCCAAAGGAAAATCTTTTGAAGATATGTAATAGCAGACAATCGACCCTTGTATTGATAGGACCCGAAGGAGATTTTTCGGAACAGGAGATAACCCAAGCTCTCGACATAGGCTTTCGGTCGGTATCACTGTCGGATAGCCGACTTAGAACCGAGACGGCGGGCGTTGTCGCTGCCAATACGGTAGCTTTGGCAAATATTGTTTAACCTTTATTCGGTAATAAGGCTAATCAAATCAAACTTGTCGAAAAAGCCGATAACCGAAAGCAAATGGGCGAACTTTTCGGAACGCCCATTTTTAAATCTTAATTACCTAAACCAAAAATGCCAAGCTCAAATATATCATTATCGACACAAAAACCCCTCTTAGATAGTGCCATTTGTCGAACATATTGAGTAGAAATACCGCAATAAAATTGGGAATCATCGATACCAAAATCAGGTTTGTCAGTATATTGGTAACATGGAAAAACTCCAAAACGTCTTTCAATCGGTCGTCGCCATGATAGAAAGTTGTGTAAAATACGGAGGCAAACAAAATAGGGGATATAAGCCCTGCCAATAGAGCTATCGCAAATTGAACGACAGGTTTTTCCAAATACTCTCGTACTCTTTGGTTCATCGTATCAGAATTTTAGGGAGTTTAGCAGTCCGTAGTCGGTAAGGTCTGTCTGGACGGGCTGTACCGATATATATCCGCTGTTCAAAGCCCACTCGTCGGTGTCCACAGCCTGTGGTTCTTCGTTGGTAAAAGAGCCTGTAAGCCAGAAACAATCGCGTTTGAATGGTGTTTGCGAAGCCATAAACTCATTGCTCCAAAGTCCGGGAGCCTGACGACAAACCTTTATGCCTTTTATCGCTCCCGTAGGGGCATTGACGTTGAGGCATACACCTTGTGGCAATTTCTGTTCGAGTACATACTCTATTATTTCGCGAAAAAATGGCAATGTGTACGAAAAGTCGGCTTGTGGGCTGTGGTCGCATAGCGAAAAGCCGATGCTCGGCGTGCGGTGCAAAGCTCCTTCGATGGCAGCTCCCATAGTCCCCGAATAGATTACGTTGATAGAGGAGTTGGCTCCGTGGTTGATGCCCGAAAGCACAATGTCGGGTTTATGGTTTACCTCCGGTAGCTGCAACGAAAAGGCGAGCTTAACACAATCGGTAGGTGTACCGGTGCATGATATTACCCTTACACCCTCTTCGCGGCGTAGCTCCTCGTAGAGCAGAGGGCGGGTAACTGTCAAAGCACTCGACTGGGCCGACCTTACACGGTCGGGAGCCACCACAAGCACATCGCCGAAAGGGCGGGCAAGGTTGATGAGTTCGCCTATGCCTTTGGAATATACACTGTCATCATTGGTTACTAATATCAATGGTCGTTTCATCTGTATCTGTTTTATTTTCTGTTGTATAATGAATTTGTTCCTAAATATTGTCTTTGTTAGCAGAGATATTGTTTGCCAACCAACAGGAGCGTACTACCACATTCCGTCGAACATAGTCCATAACAGGTCGCCGAGCCTCCACGCTCTATCGAGGGCAGTATCGGCACATTCGTTGCTGTATTGGGTTAATATCTCTATGGCGTTGGTATAATTTTTTTCGCCGTATGCCTTGAGGGCTTTGGCTTCGACAGATTTTGCCCCGTCGATAAACTTCTTTTGCAACGGAGCAAACTCGCTATCGACCACAGGCGACATATCGCCCCAGCGCTTGGCGGCTATCGTGCCTAAGCGGTTGAATACCCACCATGCCGATTCTTTTGAAAAGCCCGTCTCTCTACCGTCTGTTTCGTATGCACGCGGCAACCTTGTGATAGAACCGTACAAGGGTACATAAATAGACGATGCCACATTGTCGAGAGCAAACCAAAGCAAGCCGCCTATTTCGTCGGGCATATTGCTACGACACTGAATAATAGTGGCATAGATAGTGAAATGTACGGCAATGGTGCGTTCGCCACGCCAATGCCAACCGCCGTTTATCTTCATCAACTTTTGTTCGTCCGATTTCATAAACGGATTTGCCATAGGCGATATTACGGTTTTACCGTCTTTGTCGGTAACGGTGAGATTTTTTCGCATATCATATTCGGTCCCCTGATAATAATCTTTGAATACTTCCATCATCTTCTCTTTTGTAACGAGAGTATCGGGCTTTACCGAGAATGGATAGTTTTCTTGATTGGGGTCGAGTTTGAGCGAAGGCGATATTAGGTCGAATACCCGCCACTCTCGACGACGACAAGCGATGCTCATACGACTTTCGGGGGCGTAGGCGTAAGCAAAGCGAAACGGCTCGCCCGATTTCTTGTCCCAAAAGCCCATCTCTTGAGCAACGGAATATACATTGTCCGATGCCATAAAGTAATCCTTATTTTTTAGGTCTATCTCTCTTATCGTCGAGGCGTTGGCATTGACGGATATATGACCGTCGGGGACACGTTGGGCTGCCCATACGGCACCTGTTTTACCCTTGCCCGGACCAACTATTTCAAGATGCCATACTTCGTTTTTGTCGGCAATGGTAAGGGCTTCGCCAAAGTCGTTCCAACCGTATTTTTTGAGCAACTCGCCTGTCATAACGATGGCTTGACGGGCTGTAGTACAACGCTCCATTATGAGTTCGCACAGAGCAGTACAGTCGATAAGTCCGGCGTCGGACTGCATCTCTTTTCGTCCCGTAAAGGTCGATTCGCCTATTGCAAGTTGATGTTCGTTGAGGCAAGGATAGGCGGTGGCAAAATATTTATAGGTGTGCGCCACCTGTGGTATCTCGCCTGTTTTTAGAAATTCATATTTTTTCATCTTGCCGTACTCGTCGCTCTTGGGTACGCCTCGGCGGTAGATGCTTTTGGTAGCACCCTTTGCGTGGTCGGCTGCGGATACAATGTATATGTTTGTGCGGGTGCGTCCGCTGTCGTCGGTGTGCGAGGTCATCACCGAACCGTCGGCTGACGCTTTTTTGCCTACCGTTATCGAGGTGCATTCAAGGGTTAGGTCTTTGGGCGAATCGTATTCGTCGAAGTCGCTCGATTGAGCCGTAGTTGTAAGCGAAAATAAGCTTGTCAGTGTAAGAGAGAGAAATATTTTTTTCATCAGTCGGTTTTTATTGTTTTATTATTAAAAAAATGGGTGGCAAAGTTAGTAAAAAAAGCATTACTTTTATTCTACCCAAGGAGTTGGGTAAGCGGGAGGCTCTTTACGGTCATAACGAAAAAAACGGTAAGCTTTTGAACTTTTCTTTAAAGAGTCGTATTTTGGACGGGCAAAAGGCAACAAATATCCGACACCAACCTCTAACATCTCTGCAATGTATCCGTGGGTTTTTATGCCGGCCTGTACTACAAAATTGTCATACACTCGATAACGTAATGCAAAGCGTGTGTAGTTCCAGCCGTCTTCTTTTTTTAGATTGTATTTATAAAAAATCCCTCTGCTCTCCGTTACGTGCGGATAGGCGTTTCGGAGCGGATCGTACAGATATATTCCCAAATCGACAATCCCTGTAAGACGTCCCATAACAAACTCATTATTGACCGATATGCCGAATCTGATTTTGTTTGCAAACATATCCTCTTCTATTCTGTAACGGCTAAACATAGGGTTTGCCTCCGACGGGCGTTTGGTGAAAGCTCCATCGTAGAAGAGGTCTGCGCCTCCTCCCAAGGTGTACCAGCCGTCGATGGGGAATGTTAGACCTGCGTGCAGAGACCCGACAAAAAAACTTTTATGGTCGTTGTAGTGAATCTCTCTTGAAAAACCGGAAGCCACCACCTTGCCCTCGAAGTCGAATGGTAGTTCATAAGCCGGATTGTAGCTTAAATTGGGGTTGTGCGGTCTGAATTTATACCGAGCCCCAAAATGAACATACCCCATATTGACCCCAAAATTGGGATTGCGAAAACTGCCGTTGCTCATATGAGCATATCCCAAGTCGCCGATTAGAGCTATGCGGTCTGTGAGTAAATATTCGAAACCGATGCTTGATGTCAGGTAACAGTTGAGCGGAAAACTAAAAGCCGAATTGGCAGTCGAGGCATCGACACCGCTTAGGGTATCGGCATCGTTCCATGTTTTGGTAACATAGCTCAATCCCGCACCCAACTTCAAGTTAATATCAATGTCTTTTGCCGTAAACATCGGGATAGATATGTACGGATAAACATATATCGCATTACCCAGCAGTTGATTGTTGCCGAGATTGACAAAACCGAGACCTATGCCCACGTTGGGGAAACGCCAAAACTGTTGCCAACGATTTTTTGATTGGGCTGCCCATTCGAAAGCTATTTCTCCTCCCAAGACCATACCTTTGGCAATAGAGTCGAGATTTTTGGAGTGTGGTACTATCATCCCTGCCGACAACACTCCTTTTGATGCATATTTATATCTATATTGAGCATAAGAGGGTATGGAAAATGCTATTGTTAAAAATAAAACCACTATTTTTTGAAACTTACTCCGCTGCATATCATCTTTTTTGACTATTTTTGCAAAAATAATACAATTAATTCAGATAGCAGACACAAAACTAATTTCATTATCGCAACGTATTGTATATGAGACAGGTAATAACAATTGCAAAAAAGGAATTCCGTAGTTTTTTCGGTTCAATATTCGGATACATAATCCTTGCCATTTTTTTGCTCGGCGGAGCATTGTTCTTATGGATTTTTCCCAACCAATACAATATCATAGACAATGGATATGCAGCATTAGACGGGCTTTTTGCCATTACTCCGTACTTGTTTCTTTTTCTTTGTCCTGCCATTACTATGCGTAGTATTGCCGAGGAGAGGCAGCAAGGCACACTTGAGCTACTCTTCGCTCGTCCCGTAACGAAAAAGCAAATCGTATTGGGCAAATCGCTCGGTAGTTGGATAATAGTGCTTGTGGCTCTGGTGTTTGTACTCGTATGGTTTGTGTCGGTGTCGCTTTTGGCAAGTCCCAGAGGCAATGTCGATGGCGGTGCGTTTTGGGGTTCGATGATTGGATTGCTCTTTTTATCGGCTATCTACATCGCTATTGGTATCTTTACGTCGTCGCTTACGAACAGTCAGATTTTTGCCTTTGTACTTGGTGCCACTCTCTCGTTTCTAATGTTCAAAGGGTTCGATTTCGTTAGTTTGTTGTTTGTCAAGGGTAATGTGAGCAATCTCATAGCATCGCTCGGTATCAACTATCACTACAAATCGATATCGCGAGGTGTGGTCGATAGTCGCGACCTGATATATTTCGTTGTTGTTACCTCTGTTTTTGTCATCGCAACGATTGGGGTACTAAGGCGAAGATGAAAAAGTGGTCAGAAAAAAGTGGTCAGAAGTTTTGGAACTTATAAAAGAGAATCCCAAAATAACAAGAAAAGAGCTTGCCTTTCGATTGGATATAAACCAGTCAGCCATTCAGCGACACATACAAAGACTTAAAACGGAAGGGTTTATCGAACGTGTCGGAGGCGATAGAGGCGGGTATTGGACGGTAAAAGAGAATCTTATATTAATATAATGCTTAAAGATGATTTTAGGGAAGAATTGTCTTTGAAAATTATCTTAAACCAATGTTATATTGTTACACAAAACATTAACATAAAAAATCGACTATGTTTATACTGAAAGCATCTGCCGGTAGCGGCAAAACCTATAACCTTGCCTTACAGTTTATACTCCGTCTAATTGTCGATGGTGAAGATGCTTTTTCGCATATCCTTGCCGTTACCTTTACCAAAGATGCCACTACCGAGATGAAGCTCCGTATATTGGCGGACCTATACGCCATTGCCAATGGGCAAAATATGGTATTGGTAGAGAATATAAAACGAGAGTTACCCGCCGAAAGAACGCTTACCGACAGGCAGATAATGGAGATAGCCCAAAGGTCGCTACTTAGGATACTGCACGACTACGGCAATTTCAATGTCGGTACCATCGACAGCTTTTTTCAACGAGTGCTACGCAATCTTGCTCGTGAGTTGGGCAAAGGTTCGCGGTTTAATATCGACCTCAACGAACAGAAGGCTGTGTCCGAAGCTGTTAGAAGTGTTGTCGCAATGTCGCATACCAACGGCGAACTTCTCGATTGGTTGAGAGACTTTGTAGATGAGAAGATAGCGGACGAAAAACAATGGAATATTGAGACCGACCTTCGCGAGTTTGGACGTAATATTTTCAACGAAGAGTATCAGACACGCCAGCACCAACTTGCACAACTTATAGATGAGAATCCCGATATTTTTAAAAATAAAATATCTGAATACAAACGCATTACGAACCATTTCGAAAAATATCTCCGAGAGCGAGCCAAAGAGTTTTTCGACAAAGTGATGGAAAACAACATCTCCGAAAAAGATTTCAGCAGAGGAGTGGTATTCAATCACTTCAAGAAGTTTAAAAACAAAGATTACGGTTTTGACAACGGTAGCACCATTCAAAAAGCTTTGGACGACTACCGCACAATGATAACCAAAACCAATATGGAGAGCGACAGGCTTTTGCCAATAATGGAGCGGGTCTTTCATCCCTTGTTGTGTCGGACGGAAAGATTTAGGCAAGAGCATATCGAGGGGTATCTGTCGGCGAAATTGTGTCTTAAAAATATTTTCAAACTCGGACTGCTTAGCTATATATCGAAAGAGGTCGATGCTCAAAGTCGTGAAAACAATCGTTTTATGCTCAAAGATACCGCTATGGTGTTACATTCGATGATAAATCCCGAACACGATTTTTCGTTTGTTTATGAAAAAATAGGGTCTGATATTCAGAATGTTATGATAGACGAGTTTCAAGACACATCGCTTTTGCAGTGGAAAAACTTTAAGGCTTTGCTTGCCGATATTACCGCATCGGGGCAGTTTTCGCTTTTGGTGGGTGATGTCAAACAGAGTATATATCGCTGGCGTAGTGGCGATTGGCGTATATTGAACAACATCGAAAACGAGTTTCTCCATATCGACAGCAGGACTTTGGATAAAAACTGGCGTAGTGCAAAAAACGTAGTGAATTTCAACAACTTACTGTTTGCAAATATATCAAAAATACTCCCGAATGCTTTTGCCGAACTCTATGGGGAGATGCAAGATAACCCTTTTGAACGAGCCTATGGCGATGTGGTGCAGCAAGTTGCAGGTGGCGACGACGAAGGATTTGTGTCTGTCGATTTTTATGAAGAAGGTAAGGCGGAGGCTCTCGAACTGCTTGTCGAAAAACTTCGGTTGCTTGCCTCGAAGCACTATCCGGCAGACAAGATTTGTATTCTGTGTCGCACCAACAAAGAGATACAGACCGTAGCCGAATATTTGGCAAAGCAGCAGTTAGACGGAGACGGTTACAATAATATTGTCTCGGACGAAGCCTTTGTGCTCTCTTCCTCCTCGGCAGTCCAGTTAATTATGTCGGCTATGCGGTTAGCCGACAATCCGCAAAATCCGATAGCTCTGTCCGAAATAGAATTTATGTGCAACAGGCTGAATATCCGTAAGGAAATAACCAATCAGATGTTCGACAGATTCGCTTTAAAATCTCTCTACGAAATGGCAGTAGAGATAATAGAGTTTTTCTCATTACACCGAATAGAGGGGCAGGCGGGCTATATCTTTACCTTTTTGGATTACTTAATGAATTATCAGGGCGAAAACAGTGCCGATATAGCCGATTTTATACGTTATTGGAACGATGAACTTTGCTTTAAGGCAGTCGGAGGCAGTTCGCTCAAAGGTATTAGGGTAATGACCATACATAAGTCGAAAGGGCTTGAGTTTGAGACTGTTATTTTGCCGTTTTTTGAAGAAAATATGCACGACACCCGACATCCTTCGATAGTTTGGTGTGGTGCAAAAGCTCCACCTTTCGACCTCCCCATTTTTCCTATCAACTATACCAAAGATATGCAGCGGTCGATATTTGCTCAAGATTTTATCGACGAAACCGTTATGTCGCTTATGGATAGCCTAAATGTTCACTATGTGGCTTGCACCCGTGCCGTTCGCAATCTGTTTGTTTTTGCAAAAAGACACGAAAAAAGACCGAAAAATATCCATATCGAGCAAATGCTAATAGATGCTCTTGCAATCGACGATGAACGTTATGTCATAGGCGAACTCGACGAATACGTCGCTCCGACAAAATACGATGCGTCTGCGAACGACAATCCGTTTAAGGTTCAAAATTTTTCATCTATCCCATTAGGATTCGACATACAAGACAGTAATTCGGACAAAACTCTATTTATCCAATCCAACTCATCGCGTGAGTTTATGTTTGGTGACGACGGTCAGCAAAATCCTTTTATAATCGAGGGAAATATTATGCACCATATTTTTTCGGCTATTACTACCAAAGCAGATGTGCCGAAAGCTGTCGGAAGGCTTGTTTTCGACGGAGTTATTTCTCACGACGATAGTTGTCGTTATGTTCGAGCGGTAGAGGAGGCTATTGCTATGCCGGAGGTAATCGATTGGTTTAGTGGCAGGTATAGAGTTCTTAATGAGCATAATATTATCTATTCCGACGCAGAGGCACACCATTCGGTAAGTCGCCCCGACAGGATAATGATAGACGCAAACAGAGCAATAGTAGTCGATTATAAGTTTGGGTAGCCCCGTACGCAACACCGTAGGCAACTCGAGCATTATAATTCGTTGCTGAGAAGTATGGGTTTTGTAGATGTGGAGTGCTATCTCTGGTATGTCAAAGAGAAAAAAACAGAGAGGATTTGATTGATAAATAAACTTTATAAAAATCCGAAAAACAGATAATTATTTGAACCAAAAACAATTTTGTCTTTACAAATAATAAAAAAATCATTACCTTTGCGAAAATAAACAAATACTTGGTTTGAAAAATCGAAAAATATCATTTAATAACAAAAAAATAAGAAAAAAATTATGTTAAACCCAAATCTTGAAAAAGCACTTAATGCTCAAATTAACGCAGAGATGTGGTCTGCCTACCTATATCTTTCGATGGCAACATATTTTCACTCTATCGGTCATGCCGGTATAGCTCATTGGTTTGAAATACAGTTCAAAGAGGAGCAAGACCACGCTCTTATTTTGTACAACTTTTTAGTATCACGTGGCGGACGAGTAAAATTAGACCCGATAAAATCCGTGCAGACAGAGTGGGAGTCGCCATTGGCAGCTTTTGAGGACACTCTAAAACACGAAAGAAGTGTTACTCAAATGATAAATAATCTGTATGCTCTGGCAATAAAAGAGAACGACTATACTGTGCAAAATCGTTTGCGATGGTTTATAGATGAGCAGATAGAGGAAGAAGATGAGGCTCAAAAGATAATCGACAGTCTAAAACTTATTGACGGCAATGGGTTAGGCTTGTATATGTTTGACAAAGAGCTCGGTGCTCGAGCATACACTACGCCTACACCGCTAAACAGTGCTGCCGAGTAAAACTTAATAAAACAGCCTAAGTTTAATCAAACCGACTTAGGCTGTTTTTTTTTATTTATAAGTTTGTTGAGTCATCTGTATTTTTTGAACAAATAACGAAAAGAGCGGCTATGTACGGTCTGTGTCGGTCTTCTCTCAATTTTAATCTTTGATATAAAAAGATTAATTTTGCAGATTTGATTTTTTAGAGAGTAGTGAAAAAAGTAACATTTTATACATTAGGTTGCAAATTAAACTTTGCAGAGACCTCGCATATAAGCAGAATGCTTGTGAATAATGGTTTCGTCGTCGCATCTAAAGGAGAAGTAGCAGATGTATGTGTTGTCAATACATGTTCGGTAACAGATACCGCCGACAAAAAATGCCGTCAGGCTATACATAAGATTGCATCGGCTAATCCCAATGCTTTTATTATTGTTACAGGTTGTTATGCGCAGATAAATCCGTCGGAGGTAGAGCAGATAGAGGGGGTCGATTTGGTGTTGGGAGCGAAAGAGAAGTTCGACATACTCAAAATAATGCACAGCATCGAAGCAAAGGAGCAGTTTGAGCGAGTACAAGTGGACAGTATCAGAAACAATAGCTTTTTTGAACCGATTTTTTCGGCAGGCGACCGCACGCGATATTTTCTGAAAGTACAAGACGGTTGCGACTATTACTGCACATATTGTACCATACCTTTTGCAAGGGGCAAAAGTAGGAACGCCTCCGTAGATACTACCACAAAGTCGATATATAAAGCTATTGACGAAGGTGCAAAAGAAATTATTCTTACCGGAGTAAATATAGGCGATTTTGGTAAGAGTACCAACGAACGTTTTATCGACCTGATACGTCGGATAGATAACATAACGGATGATGTAAGATTTAGGATTTCATCGGTAGAACCCAACTTGCTCGAAGATGACATTATCCGTATCGTAGCCGAATCGCGGAGAATAGCCCCTCACTTTCATATACCGTTGCAGAGTGGTAGCAATAGAGTACTCGGTCTGATGAAACGCAAGTACAGTCGCGAGGTCTTTGCAGATAAGATGCTTAAAATCAAACAACTTATCCCCGATGCTTTTATAGGAGTTGATGTTATTGTCGGTATGAGAGGCGAGACTTCCGAGATGTTTGATGAGACACTAAATTTTTTGCAAGATATGCCATTTTCCGAACTGCACATATTCCCATATTCCGAACGAGAAGGGACAAAGGCTCTTGATATTTCGCCGATTGTGAGCCAACAGGAGAAAAAACGTCGCAGTGAACTTTTGCACCGATTATCGAAGCAACACTTCGATGACTTTTATCAAAGTCAAAAAGGAAAAACCAAGACAGTGTTGTGGGAAACCACCAAAAATACAAAAATAATGAACGGATACACCGAAAATTATGTGTTGGTAACCGCACCCTTTGAGGCTGACAAAATCAATACTTTCCAAAAAGTTGTTGTTTAACTTCGTGTTTATTAGCTACTAAAACAATGGTCGGCTGTGTCGTAAGATTTCTATTGATTTTTCTATTTGGCTATTCAAAAAAATAATTGTACTTTTGGGGTGTTTTTTTTGCATTTATAATGTTTTGATAGCCAATTGATTGAAGATAAGTAAATTAAATAATTAAATAAATTTTAAATTCTATGTGGTTAATTAATTCTTCTATCGGAAGAAAGTTCGTGATGAGTATCACAGGTTTAGCACTTGTGCTTTTCTTGTTGTTTCACGGGACTATGAACTTTGTGGCAATATTTTCGCCCGAAAGTTACAATGCTATTTGCCATCTGTTAGGAGCAAATTGGTATGCACTTGTCGGTACTGTGGGGCTTGCCGTTTTGGTAATGCTTCACTTCACTTTTGCATCTGTCCTTACTTGGCAAAACTACAAAGCACGCGGCAAAGAACGTTACGATGTATCTAAGTCGCATGGTGAGGTTAGTTTCGCTTCGAAAAACATGTTTGTACTCGGAGTGATTATTATTGGTTTTATGTTGTTGCATCTGTACAACTTCTGGTTCAAGATGCAATTTGTAGAGATTGTGCATAAAATGGGAGGCGAGTTTGGCGACCTGTCATTGGCAACGGACGGAGCCTATTATATCCGTTTGTTATTTGCAAATCCTGTTTATTGTGTATTCTATCTGATTTGGCTCGGAGCTATCTGGTATCACCTTACTCATGGTATTTGGAGTGCTTTGCAGACGTTGGGTTGGAGTAATAAGGTTTGGTTTAGCCGAATTAAATGTATCGGTAATATAGTAGCTACTCTGATAATATTGCTATTCGTTTCGGTAGTAGTCTATTTTGGAGCCGAAGCCATTATCAACGGCACAACCGCATACGTGTGGTAACAGTTTAATGTAATGAATAATCGACAGACGAATTATTCTTTATTCTATCAACAAAAAACATTAAAATCAAGATGAATGATACAATAAAAATAGAAAACGGTGTATTCAAAGCACCCGTTCCCGAAGGGAAACTTTCCGAAAAATGGACTAACTATAAATCACATCAAAAGTTAGTGAATCCGGCAAACAAACGCCGTTTGGATGTTATAGTAGTCGGTACCGGACTTGCCGGTGCTTCGGCTGCCGCTTCATTGGGCGAACTCGGATTCAACGTACTTAATTTCTGCATTCAAGACTCTCCTCGCAGGGCTCACTCTATCGCCGCACAAGGAGGTATCAATGCTGCCAAAAACTATCAAAACGACGGCGATTCTATCTATCGTCTATTCTACGACACCATAAAGGGAGGTGACTACCGTGCCCGCGAGGCTAATGTTTACCGTTTGGCAGAGGTAGCTAACGATATTATCGACCAATGCGTAGCCCAAGGCGTGCCTTTTGCCCGCGAATACGGCGGCTTGCTCGACAACCGCTCTTTTGGAGGAGCGCAGGTATCAAGGACATTCTATGCCAAAGGACAAACCGGACAACAACTTTTGCTCGGAGCTTACTCGGCTCTTTCTCGTCAAATCAATAAGGGTAGCGTGAAACTCTATCACCGTTACGAAATGCTTGACGTTGTTTTGGTAAAAGACAAAAATGGTGTCGAACGTGCAAGAGGTATTATTGCCAGAAACCTTGTAACGGGCAAACTCGAAAGATTTTTTGCTCATGCTGTGGTCATTGCCACCGGTGGCTATGGAAATGCTTTTTTCCTATCTACAAATGCTATGGCTTCCAATGGTTCGGCTGCCGTACAATGTTACAAAAAAGGTGCTTTTTTTGCCAATCCTTGTTTTGCACAGATTCACCCCACATGTATTCCGGTACATGGAGATTACCAAAGCAAATTGACTTTGATGTCGGAGTCGTTGCGTAATGATGGTCGTATCTGGGTGCCTAAGAAAAAAGAAGATGCCGAAGCTCTGCGTGCAGGCAAACTCAAACCGACACAGATAAAAGACGAAGACAGAGACTTCTATCTCGAACGTCGCTACCCTGCATTCGGTAACCTTGTACCGCGTGACGTGGCTTCTCGTGCGGCAAAAGAGCGTTGCGATGCAGGTTTTGGCGTAAACAACACAGGTTTGGCTGTATTCCTCGATTTCAAATATGCTATCGAACGCTTGGGCAGAGATGTGGTAGAGGCTCGTTATGGCAACCTGTTCCAGATGTACGAGAAGATTGTGGACGAAAATCCATACGAAACACCGATGATGATATTCCCCGCTATCCACTATACAATGGGAGGTATTTGGGTCGATTACGAATTGCAGACCTCTATCAAAGGGTTGTTTGCTATCGGAGAGGCAAACTTTTCGGACCACGGAGCTAACCGACTCGGGGCTTCTGCTCTTATGCAGGGCTTGGCTGACGGTTATTTTGTATTGCCATATACTATCCAAAACTATTTGGCAGACCAGATTCAAGAACCGAGATTAAGTACAGAGCTGCCCGAATTTGTAAAAGCCGAACAGGATATAAAAGACAAAATCACCCGCCTGCTGAACGTAAAAGGTAAACGTTCGGTGGATTCCATACACAAAGAGCTCGGACAGGTTATGTGGGATAATGTAGGTATGGCTCGTACCGAACAATCGTTGAAAGATGCTTTGGTGCGAATCAAAGAGATAAAGAAAGAGTTTTGGTCGAATGTGTATATACCGGGTTCGTCTGCCGAAATGAACGTTGAACTCGAAAAGGCTCTGCGTTTAGCCGATTTCATCGAAGTCGGATACCTTATGGCACTTGACGGACTCAATCGTAACGAGTCGTGCGGAGGACACTTCCGCGAAGAGTATCAGACCGAAGACGGAGAGGCTCTTCGTCAGGACGACAAATATTCTTACGCTGCGTGCTGGAAATATATGGGAGACGACCAAGACCCCGAATTAATCAAAGAAGACTTAACATACGAATTTACTATTCGTGCTCAACGTAACTATAAATCTTAATACAATTATGGAAAAAAGCATAAATATAAAAGTAAAAGTATGGCGTCAGGCAGGACCTAAGGTAAAGGGTATGTTTGAAACCTACGAGCTAAACAATATATCTACCGATGCCTCATTTCTCGAAATGATAGACATTCTAAACGAAAAGTTGATAAAAGAACACAAAGACCCTGTTGCATTCGACCACGATTGCCGCGAAGGTATCTGCGGAATGTGTTCGCTATACATCAACGGACATCCTCACGGACCCGACCAAGAGGTTACAACCTGTCAGCTACATATGCGTAAATTTCAAGACGGCGAAACAATCACCATAGAGCCTTGGCGTAGCAGGGCTTTCCCCATTATCAAAGATTTGGTAGTAGATAGAAATGCCTATGATAAAATCATTCAGGCAGGCGGATATGTGAGTGTAAATACGGGCGGAATACCTGATGCAAACGCTATCCCAATACCGAAACCGATAGCAGACGAAGCAATGGATGCCGCATCGTGTATCGGTTGTGGAGCGTGTGCCGCTGCCTGCAAAAACGGTTCGGCGATGTTGTTTGTTGCCGCTAAAGTCAGTCAGCTTGCTTTGTTGCCCCAGGGTAAGATAGAGAAAGCTGCCCGTGCCAAAGCAATGGTAGCCAAGATGGACGAACTCGGTTTCGGCAACTGTACCAATACGGGAGCTTGTGCAGCCGAATGTCCGAAGTCGGTATCGTTGATACACATAGCACGTCTCAATAGAGAATATCTCGGTGCTAAGTTTAAAGATTGATGTAAAAAAGCTGCCTCTAAGGGCAGCTTTTTTTATAGGTTCACCGATAGTATGCAATATTTCGCTTATCTATCATTATATTATATTATATTGCCATCCGATAAAAAATTGACGTTAATATGTAATGTCTTAATATACACAAAGATATATGCTTATGTTGTGAAAGGGGCTTATCTTGCGAGTTTGTTTATTGGGTTATTATGAGGTTCTCCATATATTCCGCATTAGAAATGACGTGGGCTATCGGAATGTTTTACCGTTTCATTGGGGCTGTCTGCCCCAGACCCCGACATACTTTTCTTGTGTCAAGACAAGAAAAGTATGCAAAAGAAGCTCCTTACGGCAGTGCCTACGCTCGGCATAGCTCGAACAAGTTCGGCTCTGCCCT
>JBGXXV010000040.1:0-16455 GCA_041814825.1 Bacteroidota bacterium
ATTTCGGGGCTTGGGGCAGACAGCCCCAATGAAATGCTAAAACATTCCGATAGCCCCACATCTTTTCTAATGCGGAATATAGGGAAAACCTCATAATAACCCGATAAACAAATGTACGAGATAAGCCCCTTTCATAACAAAAGCATATATCTTTGAGTATATTAAGGCATTACATATTGATGTTGGTTTTTTATCGGACATCAATGTTTTTTACTTAGTGGTTAGATACTAATAATTGCTAATTCAAATGAGTTGTGTCGTTAAATTGTTCGATAAAGTATTTGTCTTTTCCGATTTCGACTATTGAGACCGAAGCATTTTTTATTTCGTCCGATTGGTATAGTTCGGTAAGAGGCAGTTTATTAAATAAGGCAAACATCACACGTATAGCAAATCCGTGACTGACTATCAATATGGTCTGCTCGTCTGTATGCGAGCGGAGTAGGGAGGTAATAAAACTGTCGATACGTTCCATTATGGCATCGGGTGTTTCGTATTCTGTCGAATGCGGAAGCTCCTCTGTAAGCGGAGGGAAAGGTTTGCCTTGCAAAGAGCCGAAATAGCGTTCTCTCAATCGTTGGTCGGTGGCAAAAGGAGTCTCTGTGTGATACTTGGCGATAGCCTTGGCAGTCTCTACGGCACGGTGTAGGTCGCTACTATATATGGCATCAATAGCGATGTACCTCAGAGCCTCGCCGGCAAGCTCCGACTGCCGTCTGCCGACCTCCGACAAGACTCCGTGCGTCTGCCCCTGGCAGATACGGAGACGATTGGCATCGGTAAGCCCGTGACGAACAATTATAAGTCTCATCTAATAACCTCGTTGATATTACGTTGCGACACGGGGAATACTACTGCCTTGCCCGATACGGGATTTTTACCCACTACCACAACGGTATCGTATATCGACTCTATGTTTTGGTATGTCAATACCTCTTCGGGTCTGCCCTGTGTGATGACCTGTCCGTTTTTCATCATTACCAAAGAGCTACAATACTCGGCAGCCATATTCAGGTCGTGGATAATCATTATCACAGATAGTTTTAGTTCTTGGTTGAGCTGTTCGACAAGGTTCATAAAACGTATCTGGTGGGTTATATCGAGGTGCGACGTGGGTTCGTCGAGCAGTAGCAATATCGGCTGCTGGCTTAGGGCAGATGCTATGGCTACCATCTGCTGTTCGCCGCCGCTTAGCTCCGACATTCGACTATTGCGAAGATGATATATATCTGTCATATTCATATAGTGTTGAGCTATCTCTATATCTTCTTTTTTGTCCATAAATTGGAACTTGTTGCGGTATGGTACACGCCCCATTAGGACATACTCCTCTACCGTAATATTCGACATCTCTATAAACTGCGACACAATGGCTATCCGTTTTGCTCGCTCACGGAGCGACATAGAGGTTATAGACGCTCCTTGCAGTAGAATATTGCCCGACAATAGCTTGAGGTCGCCCGATATGGCACGAAATAGCGTAGTCTTGCCCGACCCATTGGGACCAACCACTCCCACAAAACTACCCTCTTCGACACCCAAAGATATGTTTTGAATGCGGAACCCGCTTTTATATCCACAAGTAACATTATTTACACAAAAAAGAGTATTCATTTTATATAATACGGGAGTTTTTACGTGAGCCACTAAGTAATATAATAAATACGATACCTCCGATAAGTCCTGTGATAACACCTATCGGCAGTTCGTTGGGGCTGATAATGGTGCGTGCCACAATATCACAAAATATTAGGAATATGCTACCGCTTAGAAACGAAGTAATGAGCAATATACGATAGTCATTACCCACCCATAGCCTTATTATGTGCGGAATAACAAGCCCAACAAAGCCGATAATACCTGCCACGGCGATACATACGCCCGTAAGCAATGATGTTATTACAAAAAGTATCCTGATAGTAACATTGGAGTTTATACCCAAATGACGGGCCTTGCTCTCACCTAACCGTAGAGCGTTGAGCGGTGTAACAAACAGATAAGCAGCTACAAGGCTTATAATGGCTATTGCCATCATACTTACTATCATAGTTGTATTCGACTCGTTGAGTGAACCCATTGTCCAAAATACTATACCGTGAATATTCTCCACCGCCGTTATCGACATCAAAAACATCATCATCGACGAGGCTATAAAGCTTATCATTACTCCTGTGAGTAGCATACGATTGATACTAATCGCACCTTTGCGTAGGCTTAGAGTATAGACCAAAAATATTGTTACAAACGACCCGACAAAGCCTGCCAACGGCAGAAACATTATATTGAGCAGATGCAATCCGGTTACTATGGAGAATGTTACGCCAAGCGATGCTCCGCCCGATATGCCGAGCGTATAAGGTTCTACCAGCGGGTTGCGGTAGATGCCTTGTAGTATTGCTCCGGTAAGGCTAAGGCTACCACCTATGGCAAACCCAAGCAATGTCCTTGGAATGCGGATATATGCGAGAATACCGTATTCCATACTCTCTTTATCAGTCATTATACCTAATATCTTGTTGAGGGGTATCGATACCTCTCCTACACTCAACGAAACCATAACGGTTACTATCAATACTGCCAGCAATAGGGCTATATATATAATCCAATGTACCGATTTGTTCATTATACCAAATTGTTTGTATTATTGCAGCATATACTCGTCTCTATGTTTTCGACCGAAAGTCAGAATTCTATCCCTTTGCGGCTACTAACTCCTTGGTCATAAGGGTGTTTTATTTTTTTGCAAAATGTAATATAGTCGGCACGTTGCATAACGGCTTCGGTAGCTCCTCTACCGGTGAGTATAAGCTCGGTCGATATGGGCTTATGGTCGATAAAATCGAGTAATATGGCCTCGTCAAGGTAATTGTCGCGGACGGATATGAGTATCTCGTCCATTATCAACAGGTCGTAATGGTCGCATTCCAACATCTCTTTAAGTCGGATAATAGCCTGAGGTACTTCACGTTTTATCTCTTCTTCGTCGATAGATTTATCGAGATGAGGGTGTCCTTTGGCAAAATTTTCGATAGTAGCTCCGAGTTTACGAAGCGAGTCTATTTCGGTGTAGCCGTATTTTTCGGGACGTTTGTGAAACGAACAGTAGCATACTCGCAAACCTCCGCCCAGAGCACGTGTGGCAAGTCCTACGGCAGCAGTGGTTTTGCCTTTGCCATCGCCTGTGTATATGTGTATTAATCCAAGTTTATTCATCGTTTTTTGTATGTTTTTGGGTAATAAATTTGACCAATTCCTCCATTGTCTTTACGAATGTTATAGGTGTCGGCTGACAGGCTATCTCCGAAGGGATAATAAATATACGGTTGTTTTTGGCAGCAGAAAGGTTTGAGTATTTGCTCCAAACTATCTTTTCGTCTTCGCCTACTATACCCATAGTGGCAATAAATATATAGTCGGGATTTTGTGTCATTACAAACTCACGCCCCACAGTCCCGTGTTTGAGGCTTGCAGCTATGTTTTTACCGCCCAGAAGTGTTATGTAGTCGTCCATAAAGGTATTCGACAGTACTGCAAAAATTGGGTCGGCTCCTATTTGGAAAAACATTTTGGGCGTAAAGTTCCATTTCAACTGTTTTTTTATCTTATCCACCTTCTCTTTGTTTTCTTTTACAACCTTTTGAGCGTATTGCTCTTTGCCTACCAATATGCCCATTGCTACAAACTGACGGCAAATCTCGTCAAACGATTTTGGCGTCTGAAATATCTCAACTGCAATGCCGAATTTTTTGAGTGTAGCTATATCTTTGGGGTCTGTAAGTCCCGATACAAGTACAAGGTCGGGTTTTAGCTTTACTATCTTTTCGATATTAGGCTTAACGGCAGATGCTACTATCTCTTTGTTGTCTGCTTTGGCTGAGGTGCAGTAACTGGTACATCCTATCAGCTGTGCCTGTGCATCAAGGTAGTAGATACTCTCGGTAAGCGACGGAGCAAGCGATACGATACGTTTGTAATGCTTTTGTGCATAAAGTCCTACGCTTAACATTAACAGCAATAGTAGGGGGAATAATCTTTTTTTGTTCATAGTGATAACGAATAATATTTTTTGTTTATAAATAATTGTTTATTTCAGTTCGATAAAATAGTGTTTGTCGTCTTCGGTAATTTCTCCTTTCTCGAAAGCAACTTGATGACTAAATATCGGTGCGTCGAAGACGTAAGAGTGATATTCGCCGTGTTCGGCACATAAGTCCATATCGGGATAATTGTCAGCGAGTTCGGCGATAAAATTGTTGTCGATAACTCTGCCTACATACTCTTTGGGCAAGTGTCGTTTGCTTACCGCCACGGTAATACTCCTAAAACCGTCGGCGACAAACTCATATATGAGTTTTGATGTATCTTCGCCCCAAAGCGGAAATATTGCTTTTATATCCATTTCGCCACAGACACGCTCTATCCACGAACGATGTTCGTCGAGGTATATGTCGCCGAATATGCCCGCTTCAACGCCTTGCTCTTTGAGTCGGCCAATGGCCTCTTTCAGCGATGCCTCATAATCATATCGAGTAGTAGGGTATTGCCATAACGGATATGGCAACGCCTCTGCCTGCCGTTTGATAAGCGAACCGCTTATCCCGTGAGACCGCGACTTGTCGCTATCCGTATCGGACATATTGAGCAGGCATACCACCTCACCTTCTGCCCGACTTACAAAGCGATAGAGTGCATACATACAATCTTTTCCGCTACTCCACGATACAAAAGCTTTCATCTTTCGGATTATATTAATTTAAAAAAACGCACAAAATTAAGCATTTCTTGGCAAATTGCCGTCGTTTTTGTTTAGATGTTTTATTGGGAAGTAAACAAATTGTTGAAAATTAATCAAGTGAAATTTTTATTGGCAAAAAAATAAATGAAAAATAGAGCTGTGGCATCAGAAAGGATGATAATTCTTCTCTTATGTGCGGCATTTGGTTTGTTAATGATATGGCAGTTATGTCTTTCAATATTTTGGAGGTATTATTATTTTGCCGTTTTATTTATTAATATAATTTTTTATATGTGGAAAAAATATTTTGTAAGTTGCAAAAAATGTATTAACTTTGCAAACTTTTTTAGAACTCTTAAAAAAATAAAAGTAAGATGAAAGTAAGAACATCTGTAAAAAAACGCAACGACGATTGCAAGATTGTTCGTCGTAAAGGGCGTTTGTATGTTATTAACAAAAAAGAGCCGAAGATGAAACTTCGTCAAGGCTAAATTAAATTAATTATTTAAAAATTACTTATGGCAATAAGAATTGTAGGAGTAGATTTACCCCAAAACAAACGTGGGGAAGTTGGATTGACTTATATCTACGGAATAGGTCGCAGTACTGCACGTAAAATCTTATCCGAAGCCGGTATTGACTACGACACTAAGGTGCAAGATTGGTCAGATGAACAGGCAGGTAAGATTCGCGAGATTATCGGAGCAAAATATCGCGTAGAGGGCGAGCTTCGAAGTGAAGTGCAACTTAACATCAAACGGTTGATGGATATCGGTTGTTACAGAGGTGTACGTCATAGAAACGGTCTTCCTGTTCGCGGACAGAGCACCAAAAACAATGCACGTACCCGCAAAGGTAAAAAGAAAACAGTTGCTAACAAAAAAATGGCATCTAAGTAATTAACACTCAAAAATTAAGTTGAAAATGGCAAAAAAAACAGTAGCAACCAAAAAGAGAGTCGTTAAAGTAGATGGAGTAGGACAGCTACACGTTCACTCATCGTTTAACAATATCATTGTGAGCATTACCAACGGCGAGGGTCAAGTTATCTCTTGGTCGTCGGCAGGTAAGATGGGTTTCAGAGGGTCTAAAAAAAATACCCCTTATGCAGCTCAAATGGCAGCACAGGATTGTGCAAAAGTGGCTTACGATTTAGGCTTACGCAAAGCCAAAGCTTATGTAAAAGGTCCCGGTAACGGTCGCGAATCGGCTATCAGAACAGTACACGGAGCCGGTATTGAAATCACCGAGATTATCGACGTAACACCTCTTCCACACAACGGATGTCGTCCGGCTAAACGTAGAAGAGTATAATTGTTTAACTTTTAAAAATTATTAGAAAATGGCAAGATACACAGGACCTAAATCGAGAATTTCACGCAAATTCGGTGAACCAATCTTCGGACCGGATAAGGTATTGTCTCGCAGGAATTTCCCTCCCGGACAACACGGACAATCGCGTAGCCGCAAAAAATCGGAGTACGCCAAACAGCTAAAAGAGAAACAAAAAGCAAAATATACTTACGGAGTGCTCGAAAAACAGTTTAGAAACTTGTTCGTAAAAGCACAACGTAAAAAAGGTATTACGGGCGAAATCCTTATTCAATTGTTAGAGTGTCGTTTGGATAACGTAGTTTATCGTTTGGGGATAGCCCCTACAAGAGCAGCCGCACGCCAGCTCGTTAGCCACAAACACATAATAGTGAATGGGGAGGTTTTGAATATCCCTTCATATATGGTAAAACAGGGCGATATTATCGGAGTTAGAGAAAGGGACAAATCAATGTCTGTTATCACAGAGGCATTGGCCGGTCATAACCACTCCAAATACGCTTGGTTGGAATGGGACAAAAACCTTATGGCAGGCAAATTCCTTCATATCCCCGAAAGAGAAGATATACCTGAAAATATTAAAGAACAACTCATTGTAGAACTTTATTCTAAAGCTTAAATTTAATGGCAATACTAGCATTTCAAAGACCTAATCAGGTTTATATGATTGAGGCAACCGAATTTAAAGGTAAATTTGAGTTTGCCCCCTTGGAACCGGGTTATGGTATCACAATCGGAAACGCTCTTCGCCGAGTATTGCTCTCTTCACTCGAAGGGTATGCTATTACGTCATTAAAAATTAGCGGAGTTGTACACGAATTTGATACTATACCAAATGTAATCGACGACGTTACAAATATTATTCTAAATCTTAAAGAAATTCGTTTTAGACACGTTGCTAATGCAGAAACAAGCGAAACCGTTACGATAGAGGTATCGGGTCGCGATGTGCTCAAAGCAAAAGATTTGGAAGAAAGCCTCTCCAACTTCAAAGTATTGAATCCTGAGCATGTGATATGTACTATGGATAAAAGTGCTCAATTTACTATGGAGGTTAGAATTGATAAAGGTAGGGGCTATTTGCCTACTGACGAAAACAAAAATATTTCGAAAGAGATTGGCTTAATAGGTTTGGATGCTGTCTTTACTCCTATCAAAAATGTTATGTACACAGTTGAGCCGGAGCGTGTTGAGCAAAAAACCGACTATGATAAGCTTATCTTGGAAATAGTTACTGACGGGTCTATTCATCCTAAACAAGCATTAAAAGAGGCATCGAAAATCTTGATACAGCATTTTATGTTGTTTACAGACGAAAAAATAACTCTGGAATTGGAAGATATTAACGAAACCAATGAAATTGATGAAGATTTCTTGAAAAAACGTCAGTTATTGAAGACACAGTTGACAGATTTGGATTTATCGGTTCGAGCTTTGAACTGCCTCAAATCAGCCGATTTGGAAACACTCGGCGACTTGGCAAGAATACCAAAGCCCGAATTATTGAAGTTTAGAAATTTTGGAAAAAAATCTTTAAATGAATTAGAACAAAAATTAGAAAGTCTTAACCTGTCGTTTGGTATGGACATTTCGAAGTATAAACTTGATAAAGAATTGTAATAAAAATGAGACACAATAGAACAATAAATCATTTAGGACGTACAGCTTCGCACCGTTCGGCAATGTTGTCGAATATGGCTTGCTCGTTAATCAAACATAAAAGAATCACTACCACCGTAGCAAAGGCAAAAGAACTTCGTAAATTTGTAGAACCTCTTTTGACAAGAGCAAAAGACGATACAATGCACTCTCGTCGTATTGTGTTTGCTAACCTCAAAGACAAACAGGTCGTAACAGAGTTGTTTCGCGAGATTTCTACAAAAATAGCAGACCGTCCGGGTGGCTATACACGTATCCTAAAAACTGGTAATCGTTTGGGCGATGCAGCCTCTATGTGTATTATAGAGTTGGTTGACTACAACGAAAATATGTTGAAGGAGAAAGCAACTAAAAAAGCTACTCGTACTCGTAGAAGTAAAAAAACAGCCACCGACACTGTCGCCAAATCTACCGAAACAGTACAAAAGGAAGTAGAAGCTAAGGTTGACCAAGTAACCGCAGACGACAAAACTGCCGAGGAGACAAAAGAATAGATAATTGATTTTTATATACGAATAGACTGTTATCTCAACAGTCTATTTTTTTTGCTGTCCGATAAAAAATTATTAATGTCCGACAAACACTTTGAATATATTGATAATCAATGAAATTAATAGCGACAAGCTCTCTATCGTAAAATTAGATACAATAGGTTGGAAATCAGGTATTTGTGAGTACAGATGCTATTTTATCAGATAGTAATAATTTTTGAAATATTCAATTGTAAATAAAAAACTATTTTGTACCTTTGCAAGACAAACCTCAAAACAAAAACGTAAATAATTATGAATAAACTACAAGAGAAGAAACGCAAAATATTGCGTTGGATATATGCTACTTTCTGTTTGGGTTCGGTTGTGTTTATTTTTCAGGCTTGTTATGGTATGCCCAAAGATTTCGGAAAAGATATAAAGATAATCGGTACAGTGAAATCGAAATCTACCAATCAACCGATTAAAGGTATCAAGGTCGTAAACGAACGTAGCTCTGTTTATGAAAAGACAGACAGTAATGGTAATTTTTCGATGTATGTATTCGGCGACAATTCGGAAGTTAGTATTTCGTTTATAGATATCGACTCTATAGATAATAGCAGTTTTTTAAGGAAAGATACTATTGTTGCCATTGGTAATAAAGAGCTTATAGAGCTTGATATATATTTGGAAGATGCTAAATAGGCGACTCTCTCGGTATTGGCATAATAAGTTCAGAAAAAATGAGACACTATTGCATGAACTTAGTTATCTGTTTTGGGAATGTACTTGGCGATGCAATCTGAAATGCAGACATTGTGGCTCTGATTGTATGGCAGATTCGAGGGTAAAAGATATGCCTTTTGAAGATTTTCTCAAAGCGATATTGCCTTTGAAAACAAAATACAAAGCAAACACAATAAATATTGTAATAACAGGAGGCGAACCTCTATTACGTCCCGATTTGGCACAATGTGGCAAAACTTTACGCGAAAACGGATTTCGTTGGGGTATTGTAACTAATGGATTTGCCTATAATGCCGAAATACATTCTAAATTGCTATCGGCAGGAATGGGAGCTATAACCCTTAGTCTCGACGGATTTGAAGAATCTCATAATTGGTTGAGAAACAATCCGAAAAGTTTTTGTAATGCGGTGAATGCTCTTGGGCTTATTACTGCGAGCAATAGGCTTTATTATGATGTGGTTACTTGTGTGAATGCTACAAATATTGTAGAGTTGCCGAGATTAAAGGAGTTTTTGATTTCGAAAAATGTCAAGGCGTGGCGTTTGTTCACAATAGCACCTATTGGTAGAGCAACTAATGACGATGATTTGAGGCTCAGTGGCGAACAGTTAAAGTTTTTAATGGATTTCATAGCCGAAGGGCGAAATGAAAAACGTATTGATATAAAATTTAGCTGTGAGGCATACGTTGGTAGTTACGAAAGTAAAGTTCGCGATTCGTATTTTTTCTGTCGTGCGGGTATAAATATTGCTTCGGTTTTGATAGATGGCTCTATTTCGGCTTGTCCCAATATAAACAGAAGTTTTGTACAAGGCAATATCTACCGAGATAATTTCGTTGATGTGTGGGATAATAGATTTAATATTATGCGAGAGCGAAGTTGGACACAAACAGGTATTTGTAAAAACTGTAAGGATTATAAAAATTGTAACGGAGGAGCTATGCATCTGTGGAATGAGAAAAAAGACGAGATAATGACTTGTATCAATAAAAGGTTAGAGTGTGTTCTGTAATTATTTGATATACGGCAAATATTATATATTTCAGCCGAAAAAATAAAAATAAAAGCAAATCAATGCCTTGAAAACTGCCAACATAATACTTCCTTTTCCGCTTCGAGATAGCTATACATACTTTGTCCCCGACAGTATGTCGAATGATATACGCATAGGACAGCGTGTGTTGGTTAGTTTTGGGGCGAGGCGTTTTTTTACGGGTATTGTCCATTCGTTTGGCGAAGTTGAGAATGTAGAAGGGCTAAAACCAATATCCGAAATCCTTGATACAGAGCCTATTGTTAGCGAAAAACAGTTACGCTACTGGCAAAGACTTGCACAGTACTATATATGTTCGTTGGGCGATATACTCCGTATAGGACTGCCTTCGGCGCTACGTTTACAGAGCGATACTGTGATAAATATCAACGACATTGATTTGGCAGACAACATTACTTTGTCGGACAAAGAACTTTGGATATGGTCGCTTTTGCAACAAGACAAATCGTTAAATATTAATGATTTGTCTAAGCAGTGCGACTTTCGTCCCCTGCCGGTACTCAAAAATATGTTAGAGAAAAATCTTATAACATTCGACGAGGAGTTTACCGAAAAATATCGTGAAAAGAGCATCGATATCGTTATTCCAATCTTTGATATAGAAGATACACAACTGATTGACAATCTTCTAAAAACAATCGAGAGAGCAAAAAAGCAGGCGACTCTACTGAAACATATAATAGCCCTCGTAATAGACCGGAAGAGCCATACAAGGGGCATACTCAAATCAGAACTGATAAAAGACGACTCCTATTCGGCGTCAGCCTTTAAGTCGCTTGTAGATAAGGGTTTGGTAAGGGTCGAACAGCAAATTGTCTCCCGTGTGCTGTTTGAGCAGAGTACCGAGAGTCCCAAAACATTGACACCTCAACAAAGGCGTGCGACAGAGCAGATTAATCGGATTTTGGAACAAAAACGAACTGCACTGTTATTTGGCGTTACTTCGTCCGGCAAGACGGAGATTTATATAGATTTGATAATAAAAGAGTTGTCAAAAGGCAAAGATGTGCTTTTTCTTGTACCCGAAATAGGGCTTACCACCCAACTCGTTAGCCGTCTCAAAGGTATTTTGGGGCAAAGCCTGCTGGTATATCATTCGCGAATGAGCGATGCCCGGAGGGTAGAGGTATGGGGCGAACTCGCTAAAAATCAGCCTCGTGTGGTAATAGGGGCAAGGTCGGCTCTCTTTTTGCCTTTTAGGAATTTGAGCTTGATTATCATTGACGAAGAACACGACACTTCTTTTCGCCAGACCGATACCGTGCCACACTATACGGCTAAGTCGGCAGCAGCTTTTTTGGCACAAGAGTTTGATGCAAAAATAGTTATGGGTTCGGCCACGCCGAGTATCGAGAGTTTTGCTATGGCAGATAGTGGCAGAATCGGTCTGGTGGAGCTGTTTGAACGTTACGGTGAGGTACAGATGCCCGATATTGAGCTGATAGACCTTGCGGAGAAGTACCACAAAAAGCGTATGCGGGGACACTTTTCGCTCGAACTGATAGAGGCTATCGAAAGTACATTGAGTGCAGGGGAGCAGGTGATACTGTTTCAGAATAGACGTGGCTATTCGCTTACGCTCGAATGTAGAGATTGTGGTTTTGTGGCAAAATGCAGCCGTTGCGACGTGTCGTTGACCTACCACAAGCATATCAACACTTTGAAGTGCCATTATTGCGGATTGTCGATATATAAAAGGGAAAATGTTTGTACTCGGTGCGGCTCAACATCAGTTGGTTATATGGGGTTTGGCACCGAACAGGTAGAAGCGGAGGCACGTACGCTTTTCCCGATGGCACGTGTGGGCAGGCTCGATTTCGACACAACTCGACGCAAACAGTCGTTTGAGCAGATTATTAGGCATTTCGAACAGCAAAACCTTGATATTATGGTTGGTACTCAGATGATATCGAAGGGGCTCGACTTCTCTAATGTGGGGCTTGTGGCTGTAATGAATGCCGATAATCTAATGAATTTTACCGATTTTAGAGCCAACGAAACAGCCTTTCAGACACTCGTCCAGATTAGTGGCAGGGCAGGTCGAAAGCAGAAAGGTAGGGTAGTGATACAGACATATTCGCCCGATAGTAGTCTGATGCAGAGCGTCGTGGCGAACGATTACAGACGCTTTTTTGGTCTGCAAATGCAGGAGCGACACCTGTTTCGATATCCGCCATATTGTCGTCTTACCACCATCACGCTTAAGCACCGCGACCAAAGCCTGTTGCTGAGAGCATCGCAATATTTAGCCGAACGCCTTCGGTCTAATGCCATATTCGAGGTACTCGGAGCCGAGGCACCGCCTATATCTAAGGTCAACAACATATTTATACGCACCATTTTAGTTAAAAGCGACACAAAACACCCATTTACAGATATCAACCCGATTATAGAACGCTTTATTGCTGATTTCAAACAAAATAAAGATTTTAAATCGGTTGGCATTTTTGTTTCGGTAGAATAGATTAATTTATTATGAAAAAGAAAATAAATATTGAATATCAATACTATAACTCTCCTTGTGGGAATATGCTTATCGGCACATCTGAGGATAAACTTGTTTTATGCGACTGGGTCGATAAGCATTACGGAAATACGATTGACAGGCACACTCTTGGGCAGTGGCAACTCTTATTTTATGAGGCTTCCAATGTAGTAATAGAGGAGACAATTGTACAGCTCGACCAATATTTTCGGGGGCGTCGTACCGAATTTGAGCTTCCGCTATTGCTTATTGGTACTCCGTTTCAGCAACATGTGTGGGAAGAGCTCCTGAAAATACCCTATGGACAAACCGTATCGTACCTGCGTCTGGCAGAGCGTATGGGCATACCTAAGGCTGTGCGTGCCGTTGCCAATGCAAACGGAGCCAATCCAGTGTCGATAATCGTACCTTGCCACCGGGTGGTAGGCAGTAATGGCAAATTGGGCGGATATGGCGGAGGTTTGGATACAAAGAGATTTCTGTTGAACATCGAACAACCGTCTATTTTTGATATTGACAAAAACACTTTTTAAATATGAAATATGTAAATGAAAAAATTAGACGACAAGACCGATTGCTCGAAGAGACAAATGCACGTCTGTTGTTGCAGTCGTGCGAGTATGGAGTACTCTCTATGCGCGATGAAGATGTCGGAGCTTACGGAGTACCGCTAAGTTTCGTTTGGGACGGTGGCAGTGCGATATATATACACTGTGCTCCCGTCGGCAGGAAACTGCGATGTATAGCCACATATCCGACAGTATCGTTTTGTGTGGTAGGCAAAACCAATGTGTTGCCGGACAAGTTTACCACCGAGTACGAAAGTGTTGTTGTTACCTGTAATGCTTCTACGGGGCTATCGGACGACGAGAAGATGAATGCCCTGCGACTTCTGCTACGAAAATATTCGCCCGACGACCAAATAGTAGGGCAACAATATGCCGAAAAGTCGTTTCATCGAACGGAAATAATAAGGCTGGATATATTGGATTTTAGCGGTAAGTGCAAAAGAGTGGGTTGAGGAACAAAAAATCCCCCTTACCTTGCTCAAGAATTTCAAACAAAAAACCTCCAAACTTCATCTCAACTCGAAGTGAGAAATATGGCAAGCATAAAGGTTTGTCGGTATTCTTATACGTTTTAGATTCGATTGTTTTGCGTATAGCTCCAATTCTTTCGTATTTCGGCGGGCAGTGCGGTTTCTATTACCCCATAGAAATTTTCAATTGCTTTCGTTAGATGGCACATATTGAGTTGTTTGTTTCTCACTCTCGATTGGCGGAAGATGTTTGTGGCTTTGCTTTATTTTGTTTACCTTTGCAAGTCATTTTATAAAAAAAATATCAACAAAGGTAACAAATATGTCATCGAAAGTAGGAATTATCTCACAAATCATAGGACCGGTAATAGACGTAGAGTACAACAAATCGGACAGCAGTGTGCCCAAAATACACGAAGCCCTAAAAATAGACCGACCTGATGGCAAACAACTTGTAATAGAAGTACAACAACATATCGGAGAAGACACCGTCCGTTGTGTGGCGATGGATTCGACAGACGGGATAAGCCGCGGTATGAAAGTGGAAAATCTCGGACGCCCGATATCTATGCCCGTAGGTAACCAGGTAAAGGGACGTCTGCTCAACGTTATCGGCGAAACTATTGACGGAATGAAGCCCGTAAGTTATGACAACATACAAAGCATTCATAGAGAAGCTCCGAAATTTGAGGATTTGTCCACCTCAAAAGAGATTCTTTTCACGGGAATCAAGGTTATAGACCTGTTGGCACCCTATTTGAAAGGGGGGAAAATCGGATTGTTCGGTGGAGCCGGGGTAGGCAAAACCGTATTGATAATGGAGCTTATCAACAATATAGCCAAAAAGCACAACGGATTTTCCGTATTCGCAGGTGTAGGCGAACGTACCCGCGAAGGTAACGACCTATTGAGAGAGATGATAGAGTCTGGCGTAATACGCTATGGCGAGGAGTTCAAAAAGTCGATGGAGCAAGGAGACTGGGATTTGTCGAAGGTAGATTACGACGAACTGGCAAAATCGCAGGCTACACTTGTATTCGGACAGATGAACGAACCGCCCGGAGCAAGAAGTTCGGTGGCTTTGTCGGGGCTTACCATTGCCGAAAGTTTCCGCGACAGTGGCGGTACGGGAGGTAACGATATTTTGTTTTTCATAGACAATATATTCCGTTTTACACAGGCAGGTTCGGAAGTGTCGGCTTTGCTCGGACGTATGCCTTCTGCCGTGGGTTACCAGCCTACTTTGGCATCGGAAATGGGTATAATGCAGGAACGTATCACATCGACCAAAAACGGTTCTATCACTTCCGTGCAAGCGGTATATGTACCTGCCGACGACTTGACAGACCCCGCTCCGGCTACTACCTTTTCGTTCCTTGATGCCACTACGGTGTTAGACCGTAAAATATCGGAGCTTGGTATATACCCTGCCGTTGACCCACTCGAATCGACTTCGCGTATTCTTGACCCGAATATTGTGGGCGAATCGCACTACAATACGGCACAGAGAGTAAAACAACTTTTGCAGCGTTACAAAGAGTTACAGGATATTATAGCCATTCTCGGTATGGAAGAGCTTTCGGACGACGATAAGTTGGTGGTAAATCGTGCCAGACGCGTGCAACGTTTCTTGTCGCAGCCGTTCCACATGGCAGAGGCGTTTTCGGGGGTACCGGGAGTAATGGTTACCATAGAAGATACCATCAAAGGGTTCAATATGATTATGGACGGCGAGGTAGATGATATACCCGAACAGGCGTTTTTGAATGTGGGCACCATAGAAGATGCAAAAGCCAAAGCCGAAAAATTGAAACACGAATAAAACTATTTTTTAATAATCGTACATTAGGCATAAAAAAGTATGAAATTGGATATAATATCGCCCGAAAAGATTTTATTCAGAGGAGATGTGGAAATGGTAACTTTACCCGGAGTAATGGGCAGTTTCACTATTTTACAAAATCATGCGCCTATAGTATCGGTATTAACAAAGGGAATTATTGCATACGGCTCTCACAACAAAAAGACAGAAATACCGATAGAGAGCGGTTTTGTTGAAAGTACAAACAACTCCATAACCGTTTGTGTAGAACAGTAAACATCCTCAATAAGCACAAAGACAATGAATAAGAAGCAGATAGTGATAATTACGATATTGACTTCGGTAGTGGTGTTGTTGTTGGCAATTTCCACAGAGTGGCTCTTTACAAGCCGTTTGCCTGCGATATTTTTACTTACTACAACAGTTGTGTTCAGTGTCTTTGAACTTGTAACCGTGTGGTTGCTCTCGAAAAAGAAAAGCGACTCAAACCGCAATATTACCCTATTTATGGGGCTAAAAACAGGTAAGTTGCTACTATCGCTCGCATTGATAATGAGTTATCTGCTATTGATAAACATCGACACGAAAGAGTTTCTGATATGCTTTGTAGTAATATATTTTGTTTATATGGCAGTTAATATATTTTATCTGAAAGGATTAGAGAAAAACAAAAGATAATATACCGTAAAAAGATATGTCAAGAAAGATATTTACAATAGCAATATCGCTGATAATGAGCGTGGCGGTTCTTGCCGAAATGCCTGTCAACGACTCTACTGCGGCGGCAAAAACCGACAAGAAATTAAATATCCCGGAAGTAATAATGCATCATATCGGTGATAGTTACGGTTGGCATATTGCTACTTTCAAAGGACATGATATATCCATTCCTCTGCCTGTAATATTAAGGGGTAGAGACGGGCAGTGGCATCTGTTTTCGTCTGCCCGTTTTGAACACGGACATGGCGATTACAAAGGTTTTTATATCTCACATTCGGATAAATATAGCGGCAAAATAGTAGAGTTAAACGATAAAGGCGAAGAGGTTCGCCCACTCGATTTTTCGATAACGAAAAATGTCTTCTCATTGTTGATAAACAGTACAA
>JBGXXV010000041.1:0-27205 GCA_041814825.1 Bacteroidota bacterium
CGCCGTGGCATACCCCACCGTCTCTATCAAACGCGACTCCACAGAGGTCGAATTTACCGATAGATATTCGGGCAATGCAGACGGAACATTCGAAATAGAGACCAAAGCCGCACCCGGAGCATTGTGGGTAAATATTACGGCACAAACAAAAACATCGGTTGATAAGAAAGTAACATTAGCCGAGAGCAATACGGTAGAGCTTGGCAAAGTAGCCTTACGCGACGGCGAAGAGCTCTCTGCCGTGTCGGTGGTGGCATACAAACCGCTCGTTACCCAAAGTTTAGACCGCATCAACTACGACGTCGAAGCCGACCCCGAAAGCAAAACCAACTCCGTTATGGAGATGTTGCGTAAAGTGCCTATGGTAACCATCGACCACGAAGACAAAATCAAAGTAAAAGGTTCGTCGAACTACAAAATATACATCAACGGCAAACCCTCCAATATGGTTACCAAAAATCCCAAAGATGTGCTAAAAAGTATGCCCGCTTCGTCGATAAAAAAGATAGAGGTTATCACCGACCCCGGAGCCAAATACGATGCCGAAGGTGTTACAGCCATACTTAATATAGTTACGCAAAGTGCTTTGCAAGGCTATCAAGGCTCTGTCTATGCCAACGGTACGTCCACAGGCGATTGGGGTTTTGGCGGATATTTGACCACGAAGGTAGGCAAATTCGGTGTTACGGCTAATTACAACTATACTCAATTCGAACAGCCTATATGGGTGGAATCCGAGTCGGAAAGCCACAATACGGCTACCCCCTACAAAAAAATTATAAGTAGTCAAGAAAGCAACTATATGGGCGGTTATCACTACGGTAATGCGGAGTTGAGTTATGAGTTCGACTCTCTCAACCTACTTAGTGCATCGTTCGGTATAAAAGGAGCTAAATACAATTCTTTAACTCCAAAATCATATACCATATACACCGACCACAACGACAATGTAGTATCGGCATACTATCAGGAAACAAACGGAGGTAACAACAACATAAACCTGAGCGGTAATATCGACTATCAACGTACGTTCAAAAAACCCGACCAATTGCTTACGCTATCCTACAACTTCGACCTCGCACCCGACAACAACATTACCATATCGAAAATAACTCTCGACCCAAGCCAACCCAATACCTTGGGGACACAGGAAAAAAATACCCGATATGCCACCATCGGCAAAAGCGACGAACATACTTGGCAGATAGACTATACCGAACCGTTCGACAACAACAAACACAACATAGAGGCGGGCGTAAAGTATATATTGCGTTACAGCAAATCCGACAACAGCTACAACCTCTACAACACGGCTACCGGAGCCTACGATATACACGAGACAAACCCCGACGGCACCAAGCGTACGGAGAATGATATGGACTATTACCAACACATACTCGGAGCTTATGCTTCGTATTCATTGAAGTTGCAAAAGTTTTCGTTCCGATTTGGAGGCAGGTTCGAGGGTACTCGTCAAGATGTCCGATTTTGGGAAGACAACAGCAAAAATTTTAAGGTCAATTTTGCCGACATTATCCCTTCGGCATCGGTGGCGTACAATCTAAGCCTCGCATCTAATATAAGGCTGAGTTATAGTAACGGTATATCGCGTCCGGGTATTAGATACCTCAATCCGTACGTGGACAACAGTTCGCCGTACATCTTGATATACGGAAACCCCAATCTGCGTTCGGAACGAAGTCACGACCTTACGTTGAGCTACGGTATGTTTTCGCAAAAATTCAATATGAACGTTTCTCTGGACGGCTCTTTGGTAAACAACAGCATAGAGCAAGATTTACAGATAGACAACAGCGGTGTACGTCACCAGACATATTACAACATAGGCAAAAAACGTGATGCGGGGCTGAACCTCTTTTTCTCTTACAATCCTCTGGCGTGGCTTAGTTTCTGGGGGCAAGGCTCATTGGAGTACTCCAACTATCAAAACAAAAATTATTCGAGCGACGGATTTAGCTTTATGGGATTTGGCGGAATGAACGTTACTATGCCTTGGAAGTTGAAGTTCCATATCAACGGAGGTGGCTCTACCGCAAGTAACGAATACAAATATGTATGGCCCTCGTGGTACTATTATGCTTTTTCGCTATCGCGCAGCTTTCTCAAAAACGACCAACTCTCGGTTCAACTGAGTGCAGTAAATCCGTTCCAAAAATATCAGCATTACAATGTGAGCTTCATAGAAGAGAACGTATATACGCAAAAGATGGTTCACAGGCGACAGGCACGCGAATTTCGACTAACGGTATCGTGGCGTTTCGGCGAACTGAAATCGGAGATAAAGAAAGCCGAACGCGGTATCACCAACGACGACCTCAAAAAAGGCAAATCCGGTTCGTCGGGAGGCGGTAATATCGGAAACTAACGATATATGAATTTTTATAAAAAAAAATGGGGCGTCCCGACACAGGAATGCTCCATTTTTTTATTGTCGGGGGGTCGGGTGTTGGGGGGGATATTTGACTCTTTGTTGTTTAATCGTTTAGCTGTTGAATTGTTGAAAGTCGGGAATAACATTGCTAAAAAACCAATTCAGCAATTAAACGCTTAAACAATTTATCAGGCGGATAGCCCCAACCTAAGAAAGAAGAAAACGTGATTGGAGCTTTGGGACGCTTAAAAACAATACAAGTATATATAATCGGGGGACAAGGGGGCAGACAGCCCCTACATTTTTTCTAATGCGGAATATGGGTTAATCCGACACTTGATTGTGAGATATTTGAATTGTCCGATAACGATATTTTCTATTCAAACATATTTAGCCATTTGTCGAATGTGATTAATGACTGTTCTCCCCATATAGCAACTTTTTGGCGTATGGTTTCGATAGTGGCTTCGCTCTCCAACCGAGTTTTTGAAAAAAACAGGTCTGCATAGCAAATCAATTGTTCTTCGAGCGAAATAGGCAACATATCTCGATGCGGTAGTGGCAGATTGCGTTGTAAAATATCCTCCAACGACAAACCCGTCCCCGTATGGCGTTCGCAGACCAAAGCGTGTTTTGGCAAACCCTCTTTGCGTAAAATCTCGGCGCCGAGGTATCCGTGTTCGATATATCTATGTCTGCCGAAACAATGAATAGAAGGAGCATACGTTAGAAAAACTCCTATATCGTGCAACATCGAAGCCTCTTCCACAAACTGCAAATCTACATCCAAACAGCGTCTGTAAGCTATATCCAAAGCCTTGTTTTTGACCGATATACTATGTGATAAAAAAATATCGTAAAGAGGTGTATTATCTTTATAATATTTGTCGATTATTGCTAAATAATTCATCGATGTAGTCAAGAGATTGGAACTTTATTTATCAATTACTATTGGTGGCGTTTGAGGTTCTGTTATGCTACTTCCCATTTCCGCGAGTTTTTTGATAACGGCAGAGCGGGTCGAGACCTCTTTGTATTGTCGTATCTTTACCAAACCTGTGGTTTGCAGGTCTGTTTTTTCTTCTTTTAGCTCGTTGTTTCTCATTACCAAAGCCTCGTATGCAAATCTGTTGTTGATATATACAAGCGAAATGGCAAACAAAACCACAATCATTGGCAACAACCTTCTGAAACCCTTATGAACCAGGATTCGTCCATCGAGAATACTCTTCAACGAAAAATTCTCTACCAACTGTTCGTTGTTGTCTTTGGCGTCTTTCTCTATCTTTTGGTCAAGTTCGGATTTTATTTTTTTTAACATTATCATATATACTTACAAAATGATATTCGAATAACAAAAGTACTAAAAAATTGTCGTTATCTTTATGATAAAAATAACGAGAAAAACGACAGTCGTCAAATAACCGTACGGAAATATTTTAGCAAATAGCTAATACCGTACGATACAGAGACTTATACAGCCTGTGCGAATGATGGTGCTTCTTGTTGCTTTTGTTTGTAGAAACGATTTAGATAGCGTTCGCATTGCTGAGTGCGGTCGTATCCAAGCATAATACCAAGAATAAAGTCTTGTTCGTTCGATAATTTTGATAAAGACGGTTGATTGAACGACCTTACAATATTCAGACAACGTATATCTCCAAAAAACAGATTTATCTTATCCGAGGTAACCTCTTGTACAATATAGTCGATACCTTTTAGAGTAAGCATATTTTCGGCATTTCGACGATTGGTTGCCGGTAGAGTAATCAATGCCAAATTTCTCAACCCTTTTTTATATTCATAAATGAGGTGTGTCATTACCTTAAAGTCCGAAATCATATAGTATGAGCCGATAAAAAATGTATTCATTTTGGAGATAAAATTTTGGGGGGTTAATGATAAAAAGAGGGTAAAAAGCAGTAAAAAATGATTAGTTCTATTTTACCCTCTATTTTGCTATGGACAATAAAATTTATTTAAAATCAGCCTTTATTGTTTCTACCCACGCTTTTACACGTTCGGCGGTAAGGTCGCCCTGATTGTTTTCGTCTATGGCAAGTCCTACAAAACTTCCGTCCACTTCTGCCTGAGAGTTTGAATGCGAGTACCCCTCCGTCGATGTTTGACCTATTATGTTGCATGATTTGCCTTGCAATGATTGCCAGATTAGCCCAATGCCATCTACAAAGGTGTCTGAATACGACTCCTGATCGCCACATCCGAACAAAGCCACTGTCTTGCCGCTAAGGTCGGCAGCTTCGATTTGTTTGATAAATCCGTCAAAATCGTCTTGCAAATCGCCGAATCCCCAAGTAGAGGTACCTAAAATAAGATTTTCGAATTGTTCTAAATCATCTTTCGAGGCTTTAGCCACATCAAACAATTTGGTATTGTCTGCTCCCAAAGCTTGTTGGATTTGTTGTGCTACTGATTCTGTATTTCCACTTGATGAACCGTAAAAAATTCCAATAGTCTTCATTGTACTTGATATAAAATTAATTTGTAATATTTTAATATTGCAAAATTATGCTATTTACGATATACCTGCAATCGCATATTGTAGGTATTTTTTATCATTTTTATCACTACTTATAGTGATATTTTTTTCAATCAAATAAGAATTAAACAAAAAAACAGATAGGATTTACGTGATACCTATCTGTTTTTATGTATTTTACAAAAAGAAGTTATTTCTTTACAATTTTAGTGGTTTGGCTACCTGTTTTCACGATATAATTTCCTGTCGGTTGTTCGGAAATATCTATTGTGTTTTCGCCTTTATCCAATTTTATTTTTTTTACGATTTGTCCGGCAATATTGTATATCGCTGCTTCCGATTGTTTATCCGCATTGATGAAAATCAAACCGTTGGTATATGTCGGATATATCGATATATTGTCCAATACCGTAGTTTCTGTCGAAGTATATACTTCTATTTTAAAATCTTTCCACACGGCTTGGGCTTTATAAGCATCAACAGATTCTTGGGGAACTTTCAATACTATATTTGAAACTACCACATCGCCGCCGAATGCATTGCTTCCTAAGGTAGGAGGAGTTACTGCATGGCAAGTTATGGTTTCGATATTTATACAGTTGAAAAATCCTCCTCTGTTTATTTTTGTCAAAGATGCAGGAAGTATCAGTCTTGCTACTCCGATAGAGTTGTTAAACGCGGCTCTTCCTATTTCGGTAACAGTAGAAGGCACTTCGTACACGTGCATTTCCTGTCTACCTGTGGTATATTGTAAGAGCGTTGTTTTGTTTTTGTCAAACAATACGCCGTCAACAGATGAATAAACCGCATTATTTTCATCTACCTTTATATTTCTTATTCTATTACAGGTGTAAAAAGCTCCAACTCCGATAGATGTTACAGATGCCGGTATATTTATGGTTGTCAGTGCTATACAACTTGCAAACGCCTCATTTTCTATTGAAGTCAAAGAAGAAGGCAATTCCAATGTTTGTATTCTCAAACAGTTGGATAGAGCTGCTGTTTCGATTGTTTTCAGGTTGCTCGATAATGTAATAGATGTCAGATTGTTGCTGAATGCGAAAGCACCTCTTCCCAATGTTATCACACTATTGGGTACTGCGTATGTTTCGTCTGCCTTTGCAGGAGGATATTGTATGAGTGTCGTTTTGTTTTTGTCAAACAGTACGCCACTTTCCGAAGTGTATTTAGGATTCTCGGAGTCAACATGGAATCCGACTGATTCATAACAATACATAAAAGCATGAGTTCCGATTTCTGTAACTGTTTTGGGAATATCAAATGAAGGTATTAGCTGGCAATCCCAAAAAGCTGCTTGACCGATTATGGTCAGATTTTGTGGAATATTCAAAGAGGTAATCTCTTTACAACCATAAAATGCCGCTTCGCCTATCGAATCCAAAGTATTGGGCAATCTTACACTATTAATATTGGTATTATTATGAAAGGCAGTTTTACCTATTACTTTAACGGTATAATTGTCGCCGTTATATGATACTGTGGCAGGTATTTCAATTCCTCCCGATACATTCTTACCGTCTTTTACTTTTACGGTTTTTGCGGTGGCATCAATGACTTCGTATTTAATTTGGTTTATTTCGAACTCTTGTGCCTGTGTAAAACATACAATTGATAAAGCAATTGTCAAGATGGCGATTTTACGCCTTAGTAAATTTGTGTACATAAATTTGAATAATAAAAAAGTTTATTTGTATTAATTTATAAAAAATTTGAATTGCAAAATTAAAGAAATAAATATACAACTCTATTTGTTTTATGACTAAATTATTCTATTTTTGCATAAAATTTTATTGTTTTGGTTATGATAAATATATCTAAAAATATTAGAAGATTAAGAGAAGCAAAAGGTCTGTCGCAAGAGAATATAGCATTTGACCTCGGCATCAGCCAAAGTACTTATAGCAAGATAGAACGCGATGCTTCGAATATTACTGTGGCACGACTTATGAAAATAGCCGAACTTTTAGATGTTGATGTATATGATATATTTGATAAAGACAGAGCCGAACGTAAAGCCTCTCAAAACAACAGTTTAAGTAACAACAAACCGACAAATAAAGATTTAAATTTATTTATAGAAGAGATAAAACATATTTACGAAAAAACATTAGATGCTCAGGAGAAACACATTGCTTTTCTTCAAAAAGAGATGGACAAAAAGAGATGATAGCAAAATCTATCTACTCTTTTCGTAACCACCCTAAAATACGTTTATTGTCTATATAATATCGGTTGCCTTTGGTTTTTATGCCAAACTTTACTCTCGATTTGCCAAAAGCTCCGGGGTTTTGTTGTATAATCTCTATCACGCTGTCGGTTACATTTGATATTATTGCTACATGTCCGTATCCGTTCGATAGAGTGGCTCCGAAAATCAACAAATCGTCTGCTTGGGGTTTTGTAAAACTTGGGTTTGTATATTGAATAAGATTTCGTTGAGTGTTTATCTGTCCGTCTTTTACCGTATGGTCGAAAAAATCTTTGGCATGCCCATAACTATCGGGCATCTTGTGGTTTAGGTACTCGTAGTAATATCGTTTTACAAATTCCACACATTGGTACTGTAACCCAATGTTATAGTTGTCGGCAGTTATATTTCGCCCCGACACATTATCGACTCCTCCGTTGTAATATACGACTACACCGTTGAGACTGTCGATAGGCTGTCCGACATAAAAATCGTTGTTGAGATTGAATTTCCTAAACACCCAAACACCTATACTTATTACAACGATTATAGTAATTATTATGTATGCAAAATATTTGATATTCATTCGGATAATATACTTTCTAAATTCATAGTATTTTTTGTGTCTGATGTTTGCAAAAATACATTTTTTGATTGATTTATTTAATATTTTGAAATTATATCGTTCAAAAAGTTTTTTGTAATTTTGCCAAATACTAAAAATACAATCATTAAACAAAAGAATATATAGAATAAATCTATGGCAAAAGAATTTAATTATGAAGCGATGTTTCAGACCGCTAAGGGAAAAGAGGATTACTATCTGTTGACCAAAGAGGGTGTCTCTGTTGCCCGATTCGAAGACAAGGAGATACTGAAAGTATCGCCTGAGGCACTCACCGAGGTGGCTCGTGTGGCTATGCACGACTGCTCGTTTTTTCTTCGTCCCGAACACCAAAGACAGGTAGCCAAAATATTGGACGACCCCGAAGCCTCCGAAAACGACAAGTTTGTAGCTCTTACTATGCTCCAAAACGCCGAAGTATCGGCAAAAGGACTGCTCCCTTTCTGTCAAGACACAGGCACGGCAACCATCGTTGCCAAAAAGGGGCAAAGAGTGTGGACCGATTTTTCCGACGAGGAGGCTCTCTCCAAAGGTGTATATCTGACATACACCAACGAAAACCTGCGATACTCGCAAAACGCCGCCCTTACTATGTACGACGAGATAAACACAGGCACCAACCTGCCTGCCCAAATAGACATCCAAGCGACCGAGGGCGACGAGTATAAGTTTCTGTTCATTGCCAAAGGTGGCGGTTCGTCGAACAAAACATACCTTTTTCAAGAGACAAAGGCTTTGCTCAACCCTGCTACATTGGAGAAGTTTTTGGCAGAAAAACTCCGCACGCTCGGTACAGCCGCTTGTCCGCCATATCACGTAGCGTTTGTTATCGGAGGTTCGTCGGCAGATATTTGCATCAAAACAGCCAAATTGGCGGCAGCTAAATATTACGATACCCTCCCCGAAACGGGTAGCGAAGGCGGACGTGCTTTCAGAGACCACGATTTGGAACAGAAGGTATTGCAATCGGCGTGGGAAAGCGGTTATGGAGCACAATTTGGCGGCAAATATTTCGCTCACGATGTACGTATTGTGCGACTTCCACGTCATGGTGCTTCGTGTTTCGTAGGAATGGCCGTTTCGTGCAGTGCCGACAGAAATATTCTTGCAAAAATAAATAGAGACGGTGTTTGGATAGAGAAGATGGAAGACAATCCGGGTGCTTTGATACCCGAAAAATATCGTCGTAAAGGCGAGGGCGAGGTTGTGAAAATAGACCTCAACCAACCAATGAGCGAGATACTCAAAATATTGAGCCGATACCCCGTATCTACCCGCCTGTCGCTCAACGGAACTATCGTGGTGGGTCGCGATATTGCTCACGCTAAGCTCAAAGAGATGTTGGATGCGGGCAAAGAGTTGCCTCAATATATAAAAGACCACCCTATTTACTACGCCGGTCCCGCCAAGACACCGAAGGGAATGCCTTCCGGTTCGTTCGGACCTACTACGGCGGGTAGAATGGACAGCTACGTTGACCTATTCCAAAGCAAAGGTGGCAGTATGGTGATGATAGCCAAAGGCAATCGAAGTGCTCAGGTAACGGAGGCTTGTCAGAAGTACGGAGGGTTCTACCTCGGCTCCATAGGAGGTCCGGCTGCTATATTGGCACAAAACAACATCAAAAACGTTGAGTGTCTCGAATTTCCCGAACTGGGTATGGAGGCTATATGGAAAATTGAGGTAGAAGACTTCCCCGCCTTTATACTCGTAGACGACAAAGGCAACGACTTCTTCAAACAACTCAAGCCATCTTGCGTAAAAGCATAATTGTTTTACGACCAATTAAATAATGAAAACATAATGGAGTAATCATTTCATTATGTTTTTGTTTTTGGGGAGGTTGATATTGTGTCCGATGACATTTTTTTTACTTTAATATAGTAAAAAAACAATGCAATTTTGCACTATTTTTTGTAACTTTGCCAATCAACTTTTGTAATAAAAAATAAATAATATATAATATGCTAAATTTAGAACCTAAAATGTTGTGGCAGAGTTTTTATGAAATCTGCCAAGTACCTCGCCCATCTAAAAAAGAGGAACAAATAATTGCATTCCTGCTCGATTGGGGCAAAAAGCACGGAATAGAGACCATAAAAGACCACGCAGGCAACATCTTGATGAAAAAACCTGCCTCAAAAGGCTACGAAAAACGTCCTACTGTGATATTGCAAGCTCATATGGATATGGTGTGCGAAAAAAACAGCGACACCGTTCATGATTTTCTCAAAGACCCTATACAGCCTTATATAGACGGCGAATGGCTCAAAGCCAAAGGGACAACCCTCGGTGCCGACAATGGTATCGGTAT
This sequence comes from Bacteroidota bacterium, assembly GCA_041814825.1. GTDB lineage: Bacteria > Bacteroidota > Bacteroidia > Bacteroidales > Paludibacteraceae > F0058. The sequence goes on from JBGXXV010000041.1 coordinate 10,041, forward strand.
GGCGGCTATGATGGCAGTACTTTTGGACAACGACATAAAACATCCTGCTCTCGAATGTCTCTTCACCGTTGACGAAGAGACAGGGCTTACCGGTGCTTTCGAGCTGAAAGCCGGTTTCCTTAGCGGGAAAAAACTCCTTAACCTCGACTCCGAAGATGATGGAGAAATATTTATAGGTTGTGCCGGAGGTATTGATACTGTGGTAAATATGCCTTATAAAACTGTGGCAGCTCCAACCGACCTCTACTATTGCAAAATATCCGTAAAAGGTCTTAGCGGAGGACACTCCGGCGACGATATAGACAAAGGTAGAGCTAATGCCAATAAGCTGTTAAACAGATTCTTGTGGAATGTAAACAGAGAGACACCTCTATATATAGCCGAAATAAACGGAGGCAACCTACGTAATGCCATTCCTCGCGAAGCTTACGCTATGGTAGGTGTGGACAAAAACTTCAAAGAAGAGCTTGCCGTTATGCTTAATCGATACATTGCCGATGTAAGCGGCGAATACGCTGCCACAGAGCATAATATCAAAATCACTATCGACACGGAAGCTACTCCTAAATCCGTAATAGAGAGCGACGTAGTGAGCAGATTGCTCAATTCTCTGTATGCATGCCCTAACGGTATCATCAGAATGAGCGACGATATGCCCGGATTGGTGGAGACATCTACCAACTTGGCATCTGTGAAGATGAAAGACGGTAAAAATATTGAGATAGTAACATCGCAACGCAGTAGCGTGGCTTCTGCCAAAAAAGATATTGCTTCAATGGTAGAAAGCGTGTTTGTACTTGCCGGAGCCGACGTAAAACATTCGGAAGGATATCCCGGTTGGAAACCGAACCCAAACTCCGAATTGGCTCAAAAACTGTCTGCTTCGTACAAAAAACTTTTCAACAAAGAGGCAAAGATAAGAGCTATCCACGCGGGTTTGGAGTGCGGTCTTTTCAGCGAAAAATATCCTGATATGGATATGGTATCTTTCGGTCCTACAATGCGTGGAGTTCACTCACCCGACGAACGCCTGCATATCAAAGATACGGAAAAGTTCTACCAACTACTTATCGATGTTTTGGAAAATATGTAATTATTCCAAAAAGAATAATACAACTATTCGGTTAACGAAAAAGGGACAAAAATTATATTTTGTCCCTTTTTCGTTTTTAATGGCTTACAATGTTACAAACAACCAAAGATAGATACTTTGGTTATTGTTTTTTTTTATTACCTTTGCAGGACACCAAAAAAGTTATTTGTAGTTATGGCATTTTTCAATTTTTTCTCCCAAAAAGACAAAGAGGTCTTAGACAGTGGTCTGACCAAAACCAAAACCTCTATTTTTGATAAAATATCAAGAGCAATAAGCGGAAAGTCTAAGGTGGACGAGGAGATACTCGATAATATCGAAGAGGCTCTGATATCTTCCGATGTGGGTGTCAATACCACATTAAAGATAATAGAGCGTCTCGAACAACGCATTGCTCGCGACAAGTATGTGTCCACCGAAGAACTCAACTCGATTCTCAATCAGGAGATAGTGGCTCTTCTGGCAGAGCAGCCCGAACAAAACTCATCGTTCGAGAACCTTTCGTCGAAACCCTACATCATACTTGTAGTTGGGGTAAATGGAGTAGGTAAAACCACTACAATAGGTAAACTTGCCAACAGATTCAAAAAAGCCGGACAAAAAGTATATCTTGGAGCCGCAGACACATTCAGAGCCGCTGCTATCGAACAATTGACAGTATGGGGGCAACGAGTGGACGCTCCCGTGATAAAACATAAAATGGGAGCCGACCCCGCATCTGTGGTATTCGACACATTGTCGTCTGCAAAAGCCAACGATGCCGATGTAATCATAATCGATACAGCCGGTAGATTGCACAACAAAGTGAATCTTATGAACGAACTCACCAAGATACGTGGTGTTATATCCAAAATCTATCCCGATATAGAACCCGAAGTATTACTTGTCCTCGACGGTTCTACGGGACAGAATGCATACGAACAGGCTCGTCAATTTTCGCAAGCGACCAATGTTACTGCTTTGGCTATGACCAAACTCGATGGTACGGCACGCGGAGGAGTGGTAATCGGTATATCCGACCAAATGCAGATACCTGTCAAGTATATAGGTTTGGGAGAGGGAATCGACGATTTGCAAGTATTTAATAGAGAAGAGTTTGTAAAGTCTCTTTTCGACAATAATTAATAAATTTAGCTTTTACCTATTTTCAATAAAATAAAGATAAAAATGATAGAGGTAAGAAATCTAAACAAATCATTCGACAACAAGCAGGTTTTGAATAATATCAATGCAACTTTTTACGAAGGCAAAATCAACCAGATAATAGGACAGAGTGGCGGAGGTAAAACGGTACTTCTAAAAAGTATAATAGGGATTTATCCCATAGATAGCGGCGAGATATTATACGAAGGCAGAAATCTTAGCACTATGAGCAAAAAAGAGATACACAAACTTCGCAAAGAAATAGGTATGTTATTTCAAGGGGCGGCTCTATTTGATTCTCAAAGTGTTATCGAAAATGTGATGTTCCCACTGACAATGTTTTCGGACAAAAGCAAGGCAGAGATAAAAGAGCGAGCCGAATTTTGTCTTGCCAGAGTAGATCTCAAACCTCAATCGTTTAACCTCTATCCATCGGAGATAAGCGGTGGTATGCAAAAACGTGTTGCCATTGCAAGAGCCATCGCTCTTCAACCCAAATATCTTTTTTGCGACGAACCAAACTCCGGTTTAGACCCTGTTACGTCGCTACTTATTGATAGACTTATCAAAGAAATTTCGGAAGAGTTTGGTATGACTACCATAATCAACACTCACGACATGAACTCTATAATGGAGATAGGCGATAATATTATTCTGATAAGTAAAGGTCAGATGGCTTGGCAAGGTTCAAAAGAGAATATCTTTACCGACGACAACGAAACTCTAAATGATTTTGTCTTTGCCTCAGAGCTATTCAAGACAATAAGAGATAAAAAAAACAGTAAACTTTTATTTGTTTAATTGGGCTTTTTTTATTACCTTTGCGAATTATTTTTTGAAAGATATTCATTTCATCAATATTAATAAATAAAAATTTAGTTCAACCGTTTTGTTATGAAAAAGACAGAAAATGTAGAAAAGACAAGATATTCGGATGCCGAATTGGAAGAGTTTCGTCAAATTATAGAAGAAAAGCTTGAAATAGCAAAGCGAGAATACAATGAGCTTCGCTCTTATATAAGCAATACTTCGGGTAATGATGTTACCGACACATCGCCAACATATAAAAATCTCGAAGAAGGGGCTGCCACTCACCTCAAAGAGGCTTCGGGACAATTGGCTCAAAGACAAATGAAGTTTATTCAGCACCTCGAAGCTGCTCTGATAAGAATAGAAAACAAGACATACGGAATATGCAGAGATACTGGCAAACTTATCCCCAAAGAACGCCTTAGAGCAGTACCTCACGCTACTCTTACGGTAGAAGCCAAAGAGGCAAGAAAATAACTTTTGCTCCAAAGGTTGGAATAACAGAGTGTAGATGTTCGACATATTTCTGACAAAACTTATTCCAACTAATTGTCTGTTGTTGTATCGAGTAATTATATGAAAAAGTCTCACAAAGCAACTATATTTATACTGTTACTGCTTGTTATCGACCAATTTACAAAAATTTTGGTCAAAACCAATATGAATCTATATGAAAACATTCGTATATTCAATTGGTTTTATATACACTTTATCGAAAATCCGGGTATGGCATTCGGTATAACACTCGGTAGCAAAACTTTCCTAACGGTTTTTAGAATATTGGTAAGCGGACTGGTACTTTACTATATCGTAAAACTAATCAAAAGCGATTGGAATATAGGATATATACTCTGTGTATGTTTGATATTTACAGGTGCTATTGGCAATATTATCGACTGTTTGTTTTATGGGGTTATATTTTCGGAAAGCACTCCTTGGAGTGTTGCTGCTTTTTTGCCCGAAGGTGGGGGATACGCCCCTTTTCTATCGGGCAAAGTAGTAGATATGCTATATTTCCCTATTTTCTCATTCCCTTCGTGGGTGCCATTTTTAGGCGGAGAGTTGTTTTTTAGTCCTGTTTTTAATTTTGCAGATACTTGTATAACTATTGGCGTCTTTATACTCATTATATTCTACCGAAAAGAGTTTAATAGCAGTTTCGACCAATTTTTTCAGAAAAAAACACAATAGACAAGATAAGATTTCATAAAGATTGAAACTTATGAAAAGGTTTTCGGTATTTTTAATCATAATCATCGGATTACTTGCAATATTGGCATATTGGATTGCATTTAAACCGAATTTTGTATTAGACTCCGACAACCGACAACAATATATATATATACAAAAAAACACAACGATAGACAGTGTAAGGAATATTCTTTTTGACAAAGGGTATCTAAAAGACAACTATACATTCTCTCTGCTGTCTAAACTGTATCGAACACCGTCCGGCATAAAATCGGGAGCATATTTGATTACCCCCGAAATGTCAAACATAAAGTTTTTAAACAATATATACAAAGGACGCCAAACTCCCGTAAAACTTAAAATAAACAATATACGTCTTAAAAAACAATTGGTATCGAAGATTTGCAAACAAACCGATATAGACTCGTTGGAAATGATAGGGTTGCTTAACGACACCGCATTTCTAAAATCTTACAACCTGACTCCACACAACTGCCTAACACTATTTATTCCAAATACTTATGAGATTTATTGGAACATATCATCAGAACAATTATTCTCAAGAATGAAAAAAGAGTATGACAAATTTTGGAATAAAGAGAGAAAAGCAAAAGCGGCAAAAATACCACTAAATCCGATTGAGGTTTCGATACTTGCCTCCATAGTCGAAGAAGAGACAAACAAAGCATACGAAAAACCTATTATAGCAGGTCTATATATCAACAGACTAAAAATAGGAATGAAGCTACAAGCCGACCCTACTGCACGATATGCTCTTAACGACTTTACCATAGACCAAGTATTCTATGCATACACACGTATAGATTCCCCATACAACACATATATTTACCAAGGATTGCCACCGGGACCGATACGAATACCGACAGCAGAGGGGATAGATGCCGTACTTAATTACAAACAACACAACTACCTGTATATGTGTGCCAAACCCGAACTGAACGGAGAGCACAACTTTGCAGAAAATTATGAGACACACCAAAAATACGCCGCTCAATACTATAAGGCTTTAAAAGAGTGGAAAGCAAAAAAAGCAAATTCAAAAAAATAGGGCTGAATATCAAAATGATGTCAGCCTCGTTTTTTTAATAATAAAACAATTTTATCAAACAGCAGTAATTATATTTTACCATTCATTGACGGAATATAAAAGTGCAATTCTTATTTGTGTCAAAAGTTCGTTTGAAAGATTGTTGTATTCGCTGTCCAATCCTTTTTCGTGTGCAGAATACGGGGGACTATCGTTCCAAGAACCCATTGCTCCGAAGACATCAGAAATTCGGGCGGCACAAAAAAGTCTTGCATTGGCTTCGGGTAATATTGCAGTTTTTTTTTCGTAATAATTATCTTTGACATTTTTCCCGTCTAATAAATCAATTGCTTTTGTAAAAATATTAGCAAAATTTTGGAAACCAATTTCAATTGCAAAATCTGCTATTTTACTCAAAATATCTTTGAAATCTTCTGTGTTATTATAAAACCGAGGTTTTTCTTTGGGTGGATTTTCCCATTTATATTCTGTATAAATAATATGCCAACCTTTATTTCGGAACTGCCAATTGGGAGTAAAATAAGTAACCAAATTATTTTTAAAGAAACAACCCAAACAGGTCTGACTTGTATTAACAAATCCAAGTAAACCAGGGTCTTTTACAGAAATTGGTATTAAAAATGTTATATCTTGCAAATCCTTTTCAATACAATAATCATACCATTCATTCACACTTTTGGCTTTATATTTGTGTGTGAATAAGAATTCCGTTTTAATTTCATATTTATCGGGTATATAAATAATCTTATTTTTTGTTTTTAATGCAAGTTTGGTAGCTATTGCAATATCGCATATTTGTGCCACTTCGTCATTCATAAAAATACCTCCGTATAAAATTAAGATAAAAAGATTTGGTAGTGTCTTACAACCTTATATTTTCAAAATAGTTCTAAATCCTCGCGAAGAATAATAGGATTCGGCTCCATTATGATATATAAAAACACGATTGTATCGGCGGTCGCCAAATATAGCTCCGCCTAACGAACGTATCTCCGTGGGTGTTTTCAACCAAGACGAACTTTTGAGGTCAAATTCACCAAAAGTCTGCAACCACAGATAATCCTCCTCCGTAAGCAACTCAACACCCATCAACGCCACTACATCCATCACATTAGCCACAGGAGGATTAGACTTTCTACTATCTAACGCATTCCTATCATAACACAAGCTCCGACGATATAGGGGACTCTCTTTGGAACAATCAACAAATACGATATTCCCTTTCGGACAATCGCCTACGACATCAGGCTCTCCGCCCGAAACTTCCATCTGATAAAGCGAACGGAGCTTTTGTGGGTTTGCCGTTAAAATTTTCTCTATATCGCTCCAAACAAATCCACTATGACGTTGGGGATTGTTTTCGAAACGGACTTTCAGAGTATTTATCAACTCACATTGAGATGCAGAAGATAATGTTTTGTTACTCATCTGATTCTTTGCAACTGTTTAATAATTATTTAGGCAAAGTTAATAAAATTCTGATACCGATAATTAATGTAATTGTCAGCAAAATTTCTTTACGAATATTTTAATACAAAATTGTTTTTTACCGCTCATTTATTATGGAAAATCAAAATATTTTATTATCTTTGTGGCAGAAAGATATTGCATAAAATAATAATCAAAAACACCATATAATATTTATGAAAGATAAAATAGGAACAAATGCCGGCTTAGTGTGGAATGCCCTATTGGTAGGTAATTTAGACATTAAAGCTCTAAAAAAAGCCACAAAACTTTCGGAAAAAGATGTTTACGCTGCACTTGGATGGTTGGCACGCGAAGACAAAGTTTACTTTATCGAGACAGAAAAGGAATTGGTAGTAGGATTATCTTAAATAACCACACCAAATAAATCAAAAGCTTGAGAATCGGTAATTCGAACATTATAGAAGTTACCGATTTTCAGTTTAGTAGTATTGGATATTAATACTTCGCCATCTACCTCCGGCGAATCATATTCTGTCCTACCGATATAAAAATCGGCATCTTTTTTGTCTATTATAACTTTCAATATCTTACCTACTTTACCGGCATTATGCGTTTCGGCGATTTTTTCCTGAATATCCATAATCTCCCCTACCCTTTTATTTTTCACTTCAAAAGGAATCTCATCTTTATAACATTTATCGGCAAAAGTACCCTCTTCGTGAGAATAAGCAAAAGCTCCAAGTCTCTCAAACTTAACATATTCTACAAATTCTTTAAGCTCTTCAAAATCCTTTTCCGTTTCGAAAGGGTGTCCTAATAAAAGAGTAGTACGCAAGTGTATATCAGGTATTTGCGAACGTATTTCGGATATTAGGTCATAAGTTTCGGCTTTTGTGATATTTCTACGCATCTTTGTGAGCATATTGTCGGATATGTGTTGCAGAGCCATATCAAGATAATTACAAACATTTGGATTGTCCGCTATTACTTTCGGCAAATCTTTGGGAAATCCCGCAGGATAGGCATAATGTAATCTAAGCCACTCCACGCCTTTGATTCGGGCTATTTTATCCACCAGCGTAGCTATTGACTGTTTGCCATAGAGGTCGGCTCCGTAATAGGTCAAATCTTGTGCAATGAGGTTAAATTCTTTAACTCCTTGTGAAGTAAGGCTTTCGACCTCAGCAACAATCTCCTCCATACTCCGCGAACGATGTTTGCCCGTAATAATCGGTATTGCACAATAAGAGCATCGACGATTACACCCCTCCGAAATTTTGACATAAGCCAAATGGGCAGGGGTTGTGATTAGACGCTCGTTTTCCAACAGTTTATTGTAAGACAGACCTATATCGGTGATAATCTGTTTCCAGTCGAATTTGCCGTAAAATTTATCGACCTGTGGCAATTCCTGCTCCAAATCGTCCCTATAACGTTCCGACAAACACCCCATTACAAATAGTTTTCCTATTTTACGTCGCTTTTTGGCTTCGATAAGTGAAAGTATGGTATTGATAGACTCTTCCTTAGCACTCCCTATGAAACCACAAGTATTGACAACAACTATCTCACCGCCTATTTTGGGCGGCTCATGACGTGCAACAAAACCATTTTCGGAAAACTGCCTCATCAATCTTTCCGAATCCACGAGATTTTTGCTACATCCCAACGTAACAACGTCTATTACTCCCTTTCTCAATATATCAATTTTTTTTAAAAAAAAGTATTTGTTTCTTTATTAAAAATCGTGCAAAGTTACTATTTTTTGTGGGATAAAAATAAATTTTTACCTTTGCAAAAAAATTTAAATCAAATAAATATGTTTTCACAAAAAATATCGGATTCATTATATTATGTAGGCGTAAACGACAGACGCACAGAACTGTTCGAACGTATTGTACCACTGCCTTACGGTGTTAGCTACAACTCATATCTGCTGATTGACGAGAAAGTAGCTCTTTTCGATTCGGTTGAGATTTGCTATGCAGAGAAGACTTTGGAAAAAATCCAAAACACGTTGGGAGACAGAAAAGTAGACTATCTTATCATTCATCATCTCGAACCCGACCACTCGTCGGGCATACAGCAATGCCTCAACAAGTATCCTGACATTCAGATAGTTTGTACAAAAAAGGCAGCCGAAATGTTACAAGGTTTCTACGGTATCAATGCCAATATCAAAACCGTCGAAGAGGGCGAAGAGCTTTCGCTTGGCAAACACACATTGAAGTTTGTATTTGCCCCAATGGTTCATTGGCCCGAAGTGATGATGACCTACGAAATGAGCGAAAAGATACTCTTCTCTGCCGATGCTTTCGGCTGTTTCGGCACATTGGACGGAGGCGTTTTGGATAGCCGTCTAAATGTGGAACGTTATCTCCCCGAAATGGAGCGTTACTATGTAAATATAGTGGGCAAATACGGCTTACCGGTACAAAATGTTCTAAAAAAGGTTCTAAACTACCCTATTGAGACTATATGTTCGCTTCACGGACCTGTGTGGCAAGAACACAAAGACAAAGTAATGAAAATATATGACCAATTGAGTAAGCAAGAAGGAGATAAAGGCATTGTTATTGTATATGGTTCGATGTATTCACATACGGAAGCTATGGCAGAAGCTATTGCAGACGGTGCTTTGTCGGTAACGAAAAATGTGATACTTCACGATGTATCAAAGAGCGATATATCGCAGATTATCACAGACATATTCAAATACAAGGGCTTTGTAATAGGGTCGCCGACATACAACGGGGCAATATTCCCCAAAGTGCAAGAGGTAGTCGATAAAATCGAACTTCGTGGCTTGAAAAACCGTATCTTTGCATCGTTTGGTTCATTCACGTGGGCAGGTATGGCAGTGAAGTTGCTCAACGAATTCGGCGAGCGAATGAAGTACGAAAATATCGGCTCTGTCGAGGTAAAGCACGCTATGAAAACATCTGACTACGATGCGTTTTACGACTTAGGCAAGCGTATGGCTTTACGTGTCGAAGAAGATTGATATTAAGCATTATGCGAACGGTAGTTTGTCCGAGATGTCGAACAAGTTTCGTCTGCAAACAAGACGGAACTTGTTTTTGTACACAATACAAAATACCCAAAGAGGTATCCGACAGGCTTAAGCTGACTTACAACGACTGTTTGTGCGAAAAATGCCTGAAAGAGTATGTATTATAATTGTTCGGTATGATTCATAAATTATTCATCATATAACAAATATGGAGAAAATATGAAAAATATTTTATTAATACTTACAATAACTGTCGTAACCAACTGCAAAAGTGTTAGTTATCCGTACTCCGACAAAGAGACCGAAACATTTTTGTCAGAAATAGTTGGTCATATAACTGCTAATCTCACATTAAAAACAAATTTAGATTCCGAACCGACAGACGAATTCAATATCGAAACCCATTATAGTTTGAATCAGAAAGATTTGGTACTTGAACCAAATATCGACAACAATAAAGCAATATCGGACTTTGCCGTTTGTAAAATCAAAGAGTATAGGCTCACCGACGAAAACGACGAACAAGTACTGATTGTAGGAGGTAGCGACAAAAATTTCTTCTTTGAGAATTATACCGAAAGAGTGTGTTACACCGAAGATTATATGAAAGTTGGTATCAAACTGAAAACGAACAAAAAGTTTAAGCAATTGAAAGGATATATCCTTATAGAGTTTGAGATGCCAAACAATACAATTCAGCGGGCAGAGGTGCCTATAAACTTTACCATTAAAGACCCCACAGCATATTTGTCCACACCGGGAGAGAATAACAACGACTTTGAGACACTGTTGCCAAGAGCATACCGTACGTGGGAAGGCAAAAACGATGTAGATATAATAACCGACAAGTGGATAGAGTTGTATCGGGAAAAAGATAAATATTTTTTGGGGAAAGCCAACTTCAAGATTGATAATGGTTTTGACGAGTGTGTCGAAGTTGAGACCAAAGCCATAGTATCGAAAAACGAAACTGTGTTATTTATGGATTTACCTGAGCTAAAAGATGGCGAAATAACTTCGTTGAAGATTGATAAAAACAAAATATTGCCCGGAGAAAAGATATACTTCACATACAACAACCTCAAATACTACATTAGAGCAGAGGGCAAAATCATTTCATATAACGGTAACGAGCTAAATAGGAAGTTGGCGTTAGATGATATTGAAGCATATACTATCAACTCTAACGGCGATACTGTTTATGCAACCCAAACATTAATTATTGATGACGAAGACGACACTTTTCCGGAAGTAGAAGACTACAAGCTCTTCATATCGACACAAGATAGCAAAGAACAGCTATTTCTACAAATAAGCTCATTTAATGACTCATTTGTAACACTTGTGTTTGTAGGAGACATTGACAGAGACGGCAAACTTGACTTTATATTCGATACAAGCAGAGATTACGAAGTAGAAACAAAATCGCTATATCTATCATCGAAAGCTCTACCCAATCAAATAATCAAACTTGTATCTGTGGCTTCGGTACAGTTTGATTGTTGATAATAATTATGTCGTCTCTTTTAGTATTCCGAAATCAATGATATGGGGTCAATTTCTAACTGTCAGACGCTCCCAAAGCCAACGAGGAACCATACGCCACACAGACACAAGCAATCTGTATCTCCAATCAACAATTGCTACACGTTTGCGTTTTTTTAAAGCATACAAGATATGTTTCGCCACTTTTTGAGGGCTCATAAGCATTGGATACTTCTTATCCGTATCAAGTAGAGCCGTTTCCACAAAACCGGGACGTATATCCGTAAAACAAATTTTATGCTTATACATATTGGATAATTGAGCCAAAGCCTCTATATAAGTGTTTTGCAAACGTTTGGTAGCAGAATATGCCGGAGCGATTCCGATGCCCTTAGTACCGGCAATAGAGCTTATAACTGTGATATGACCTCCGCCATTGTCTCTAAAATATTGATATGCGGCAGATACCATACGAACAAATCCCACGGCATTGGTTTCCGCTGTTTTAATCTCCGCATCTTTATCCAAAACGGGATTTTGAAAACCAATCCCCGAAGCTTGTACAAATAAGTCCAATCCGCCCATTTGAGCAATCAATCCGTATAACTTATCCGAAGCATCAATTTGTGTTATATCAATAGCTTCCATAAAGACCTTATCGGGAGCCAACATACAAATTTTCTCCAACTCGGTAACACGACGCCCTGCCACACCGACTGTCCAACCGTCTGCCAACAACTCCTTAGCCAACTCCAAACCTATACCCGAAGTAGCACCCACAACAATAGCTCTCTTATTGCTATTACAATAATTTTTTCGCTGCATTTAGTGCTTTATTATAATCGGGTTCTTGAGAAATATCATTGACATATTCGACATAAACTACTTTACCATTAATGTCGATTACCACTACTCCACGAGCCAACAACATATTTTCTTTCAACAAAAAGCCATATTTATATCCAAATTCCGAGTGCTTATAATCCGATAATGTATAAACACGGTCGATACCCTCAGCTGCACAAAAACGTCCCAAAGCAAAAGGCAAGTCTTTGGATAAAGTAAGAATTACCATATTTTTATCCAAATCAGATGCTTCTTTATTGAAACGACGTGTTTGCATGGCACATACTTTTGTATCTACCGAAGGAAATACCGAGATTATCACTATTTTCCCCTTAAAATCAGATAAGTTTACGGTTTTTCCATTATTATCGACAGCCGTAAAATTCGGAGCCCAATCCCCTTCTTTAATCATATCGCCCAGCAAAGTCAGAGAAGTGTTTCCTCTGCTTACGACACCAGTATGCTCCTTAATATCCTGAGATAAAACACATTGCCCCATCGCCGAACCTATAACACTCAAAAATACGAATAACATCTTTTTCATAAACTATTTTTTTACATTCGATTCGGCTAAATTACAAAATAATCGGAAGATAACAAAAAAAGTCAAACTATTAACATTTCAGTCTGACCTTTTTCAATCTTTGATGAACTAATTCTAAATTTTATTCAACAGCACCTTATCTATCGCCTCTTTTAAAGAAGCCTTGGGCAAAGCCCCTTGTGCCACCTGTGGCATACCATTCATAGGCACAAACAATAAAGTAGGTATAGAGCGTATATTAAACGCTGCGGCAAGGTCTTGTTCTTTGTCCGTATCTATTTTGTAGATATAAATACTGTCGCCGTATTCGGCAGCCAACTCTTCGAGTATGGGAGCTATTACCTTACAAGGACCGCACCACGAAGCATAAAAATCTATTATTGCAGGTTTATCGCCCAAATATTTCCATTCGTTCGGATTAGCCTCATAATTAACAACCTTAGTCAAAAAGTCATTTTTTGTAAGATTTATTGTTTTATGTTGTGGTTTAGGAGTAGCAGTATCTTTTGCGGATTTTTTTCTATGAGAGGTAAACACCAAGCCTGCTATCACTACAACTGCCAATAGTATTAAAGCTTTTTTCATTTTACATTTTATATTTGTTTGTTAATTATTCGTTTATACACTTTATCTATCGTTTTTTTATCTCTATACAGATAAAGCATTGTAATAATATTATTTTCTTTTTTTTTTAATCAATTTATCGTACAAATACCGATATTCATACAGAATAACACAAAATAATAAACTATTATTTACGGCATTATATCCTTATTTTCAACAAATTGATAAAAAATCACAGAATACAATTATATGCGTGCAAAAGTACACATTTTTTTTTATTATGTGTCTATTTCATTAATTGAATTTATATCTTTATTCAAACCGTCAATATATTCCTATTAACAGACAAAATAAACTCAAAATTTATTTTTTAGACTGTGAATTCAGAGCTGACCGTAAAACAGCCTCAACCCAAAGGCTAAAAGCAGACAGCAGACCACTCTCTATCCGAAAACTCAAAAACTAAGAACTCAAAACTATTTATTACCTTTGCAAAAAAAAATGATATCAAAGCAAGACTTAATCTCAATAGGCAAAACAATAAAGCCACACGGTATTTCGGGCGAAATATTGTGTGAGTTTTCGCTCGTAATCGACGACGACAATCTACCAAAATACTTCGTCATCGACGACGAAGGTATTATGGTGCCTTTTTTTGTTGAAAGTTTTAGGGGCAAAGCCAAATTTTCGGCATTTGTAACTTTCGAGCATATCGACGACGAAGCTGCCGCCCGCCGATTGTGCGGCAAAGAGATATTTACCGACGTGGATTTCGACCGAAACGACGAGATGCCCGAATACGGTCTTTCGTTCCTCGTTGGTTTCGCCATTGTTGATAAACATTATGGCAAAATAGGCGAAATCACCGATATAGACGACTCTACCATTAATACGCTCTTTGTGGTGGACAATACGCTGGTGCCGGCACAAGAGGAGTTTATTACCAAAATAGACGCCAACAAACGAATCATCTACACCACCCTACCCGAAGGACTTTTGGATATCTAACACTATATTTTTTCACAAAATAAAGCACTAAACAGCAATGAGCAACATAATTTATACAGACTGGGGGACAATCGACTACAAAGAGGCTTGGGACAAACAAGAGGCTATATTTAACCGACAGATAGACAACAAACGACACAACCTGCCTACCGAAAACCAACTTATATTCTGCGAACATCCGCACGTATATACCATAGGCAAAAGTGGCAACGACGGCAATATGCTCATTGACGACGGCACAGTACCGATATACCGTACCAATCGAGGTGGCGACATCACATATCACGGATTTGGGCAGATAGTTGGCTACCCCATTTTCGATCTCGATAAACTCAATGTAGGCCTCAAAGAGTATATCTTCAAACTCGAAAACGCCATTATATCGCTCTTGGACATCTACGGTATCAAGGGCGAACACTACCCCGAAGGTACGGGTGTATGGATAGATACGGCAGACACGGCAAAGGCTCGCAAGATATGTGCAATCGGTGTTAGAAGCAGCCGATTCGTAACAATGCACGGGTTTGCTCTAAACGTAAATAGCGACTTAAGCTATTTTGCCCGTATCAACCCCTGCGGTTTTACCAATCGTGGTGTAAGCTCGATGCAAAAAGAGCTGGGCTATACGCTCGACATAGCGAAGGTAAAGCAACAACTGGCAGGAGAGATAAAAAAAGTTTTTACAAATCAATAAAACCATACTCACAATGAACGAAAACAGCATAATCCGTTCAAAGGTATTTCTGCTCGATGCCTACGCCATTATTTACAGAGCATATTATGCATTTCTAAAAAATCCGCGCATCAACTCCAAGGGATTCAACACTTCGGCTATATTTGGTTTTGTCAATATTCTCGAAGAGTTGCTTCGTCGCGAAAATCCCGAATATATAGCTGTAGCTTTCGACCCCAAAGGAAAAACTTTCAGACACGAAGTTTTCGACGAATACAAGGCTCAACGGCAAAAAACACCCGAAGATATAAAAGAGGCTATTCCATTTATAAAAAATATAATAGAGGCATACGGCATCGGGATATTCGAGGTGGACGGCTACGAAGCCGACGACGTTATAGGTACGCTTGCCAAACGTCTGCAACAGGAGGCTTTCGACGTATATATGATGACTCCCGACAAAGATTACGCACAACTTGTAGATAACCATATTTTTCAATATAAACCACGCTACGGAACTTCGGGATTCGACATACTTGGCATAGATGAGGTAAAGGCAAAATATTCCTTGCAATACCCCGAACAGATGATTGATTTGTTGGGACTAATGGGCGATACCTCCGATAATATCCCGGGTTGTCCAGGTGTGGGCGAAAAGACTGCTGCAAAACTGATAAGCGATTTTGGCTCTATCGAAAACTTGCTGCAAAACACATCGCAGCTAAAAGGAGCTCTCAAAACCAAAATAGAAGACAATCGAGATAAAATATTATTTTCTAAATTTCTGGCAACAATCAAGACAGATGTACCTATCGACTTTTCGGTTGATATGGTAAAAAAAGCAACTCCTGCCTTTGACAAGATAAAAGATATTTTTACCGAACTTGAATTTCGCACACTCCTGACACGTCTCCAACTTGACAATCACACACCGAAGCAGTCGTCCAAGATACAGACACAGCAGGGGTCGCTTTTCGATACGGATACGACACAGCCAACCACAGTCGTGTCGATTGAACCGAACTCCGAGCACCCGACCGAACCGCATACCGACCCGAACAATATCAATAACACTCCACATCAATATATTCTGGTCGATAACGACGAAAAGACAAAAACTCTTATCGACCTACTAAAAGCATCTACGGCATTCTGTTTCGATACCGAGACCACATCGCTCAATACCTTCGAAGCAGAGTTAGTCGGACTGTCGTTTGCTATCGAACCTTTCAAAGCCTACTATGTGCCTATTGCCCAAAAACGCGAACAGGCTCTTGATACGCTGAAACTCTTCAAACCGTTGTTTGAGAATGAAAACATAGAGAAAATAGGGCAAAATATGAAATACGATATGCTTGTTCTCCACAACTATGACATCACCCTAAAAGGCAAGATGTTCGACACAATGGTGGCACATTATCTGTTGCAACCCGAATTGCGACACAATATGGACTATATGGCAGAGACCCTGCTCTCATATCGTACCATTCATTTCGATGAGCTATTCGGCAAAACTCCAAACAAAAAAGCAGTAGAAGACCTTCGTTCGTTAGATGTGGAGAGGCTCAAAGATTATGCCTGCGAGGATGCGGATATTACTTTTAGACTAAAAAATATTTTGGAACAAAAGATAAAGGAGAGTTCGCTCGAACAGCTATTTTACGATATAGAGATGCCTCTGGTCGCTATCCTTACAAAGATGGAGATTAACGGCGTATTAATCGACGATTTTGCCCTTGCAGGTTACGCACAAACTCTCGGAGCAATGATAGCCGATATAGAGCTGTCGATACACAGATATTCGGGTAACGGATTAAATATATCGTCGCCCAAACAGATAGGCGAACTCCTTTTCGAGCAACTTCGGATAGTGGACAAACCCAAGAAGACCAAGACAGGACAGTATCAAACCGACGAAGAGACTCTGCAAAAACTCAAAGACAAACACCCTGTAATAGGGCTTATACTCGAACATCGCGGACTGAAAAAACTGCTTAACACATACGTCGAGGCATTGCCAAAACTTATCAACCCTAAGACAAACAAGATACACACATCGTTCAACCAGACCGTAGTGACAACAGGGCGTTTGAGCTCGTCGAACCCCAACCTGCAAAACATACCTATACGCGATGAGCAAGGACGCGAGATACGCAAGGCATTCATTGCCGAACCTCAATGCAAATTGCTCTCTGCCGACTATTCACAGGTAGAACTTCGTATAATGGCACACCTCAGTGGCGACCGTAATATGCTCGAAGCCTTTACTTCGGGACAGGATATACACTCTGCCAC
>JBGXXV010000042.1:0-7795 GCA_041814825.1 Bacteroidota bacterium
CGATGTGGGTCGAGCCGAAAGCGTGCCGCAATTCTTTTCTTTGCCTACTTTCTTTTTCTTATCAAGAAAAGAAAGTAAGGGCGGGGTTTGGGGCGGATAGCCCCAACCTAAGAGAGAAGAAAACGAGATTGGAGCTTTGGTACGATTGATAATATATTGTACAGTAATGAAATTTTGCAACCAAAAAACTGAAATTCAAAAAGCTATCACCCTAAATTTTTTTTTTTAAAACTTTTATCGGACACCAATAAAAAAATAAACAGAAAAACTGTAATCGGACAGTTTCTCTGTTTATGTAAAATTCTATACAAAACTGTTTTTTTATAAAGGTTTAAGTCCTAATATCTTACGAGCCTCAGCCGGAGAAGCTATATCTCTACCGAGTTCTCTGGACAGACGTACCACCTTTTCTACAAGTTCGCCATTGGATTTAGCCAACACACCTTTCGACAGATATAAATTATCTTCAAAACCGACACGAACATTTCCTCCCATTACAATTGTAGGAGCAGCCAGTGTGAATGCACTACGACCTATCCCCGTAGAGGTCCAAGTAGAACCGGCAGGGATATTTCTTACAAACCAAACAAGGTTTTCGACAGTGGCAGGCGAGCAGCCTGGCACACCCAATACGAAGTTGAACTGCATCGGAGCACCCGGTACCTCTCCCTTAGCGGCCATTCTCAAAATGGTATCCAAATGACCCATTTCAAAACACTCATACTCGGGTTTGATATTGTTTTCTATCATTCTTTTGCCGAAAGCACGCATCATAGGCATCGTATTTTCGAACACATCATCGCCGAAATTGCACGTCCCACAGTCCAATGTTGCCATTTCCGGGAACAATTCGGTGGGTTGCAACCTCTCTTCGGCAGTCATACCCACCGCACCACCTGTCGATGGAATCAATATCACATCCGGACATACTTTGCGTACGGCATCCATACAAACCTTGAAACGTTCTTTGCTTTGAGTAGGCGTACCGTCATCTTCACGTACATGAATATGCACTACTGCCGCACCCGCATCATAAGCCGATTTCGCTTCACGCACTATCTCCTCCACTGTATAAGGTACAGCCGGATTTTGTTCTTTCATCACTTCCGCCCCACAAATAGCAGCGGTTATTATCAATTTATCCATATTAATTTTGATGTTTAATTCTTTGACAATCTTTCGGTACAACACAAGTGCCGGTAGCTCTGCACACTACAATAGGCTCAGACAATACGTCGGCAGCAGATGCCGAAATATCTGTGCGAGGTGCTATTACTTTACGGGCTTCAAACTTCATCTTGCGACTGCTATTACCGATATTTGTAATTTCACCCACAGCTTCGATATAATCTCCCGCATATACGGGAGCCAGAAACTCAACATTGTCATAAGCACAGAACAAACCTTCATCGCCATCGTTGATTATTAATAGCTCGGTAGCTACGTCGCCAAAAAGCTGCAACATCTTAGCTCCGTCCACCAAATTGCCTCCGTAATGAGCATCGTGCGACGACATTCGCACTCTAATAAGTGATTTAGTCATATTTCTTTGAAATTTTTATTGGTTTAATACTAAAAAAATAGTCAATAATCAATAAAATAGGTTTATAGGGATATTTATTGTTTTTTTACCAAAAAATCCACTAAAATACCCTGTGTATGAACATCTTCGGGTTTTATCGAACCTATTGGAATTATCTCTTCTACTTCGGCTATTACCAAATCGGCAGCCATAGCCATCATCGGATTAAAATTACGGTGAGTACCCTCGTAATATAAATTGCCGGCTTCGTCGGCACGAGCAGCTCCTAACAATGCTATATCGGCACGTATCGGTTTTTCGAGCAAATAGGTTTTGCCATCGACTTCTATTTTTTGTTTTCCCTGCTCTATAAGCGTACCGAGACCTGTAGGCGTAAGTACTCCTCCAAGTCCCATACCGCCACTTCTGATACGTTCGACAAGAGTACCTTGCGGCGAAAATTCAACTTCTATCTCACCGCTTTCGTATTGTGCCTGAGAGATAGGGTTTGCTCCGAGGTATGAGGTTATTACTTTTTTGATTTGCTTTGTCTCAAACAGCAAACCATGCCCCCTATCGGGGAAAGTAGTATCATTACAGACAATAGTCAGGTTTTTGACATCGCTTTTGGCAAGTTCTCTCCATATACTGAGAGCCGAACCCGTAGATAAAAATCCTGCTGCAAGAATAGTCATTCCGTCTTTGATTTTTTTTACAGCTTCCGAAGGTGTAAGTACCGGTTTCATACAAAAAATATTTATTTACTTTCTTTCTTTACAAAACAAAATGCAAATTTACACTTAATTTTCGGAATATCAAAAGAGGAATATCAAAATAATCGAGAAATATCGAAATTAGTCAGGCTCGGGGCAACCCACAGGACGCAGGGAGCGTTAAGAACGATATTCGATTAATTCGCACAAACTAACACCCAATGACAGCCGACCGCTAACCAGACAAAAATTCCTTTCTGAAATTGATAAGAAACAACTTCTCTTGGCAACGAGTGAAGGCGGTGTAGAGCCATTGCAGAAACTCTTTGTTGAGCATCTCGTCGGTAAGGTAACCACAGTCGATATAGACGTGTTGCCACTGCCCGCCTTGTGCCTTGTGGCAAGTGATGGAGTATGCAAATTTTATCTGTATGGCGTTCAGATAGCGGTCGGTACGCATAGCGGTGTAACGCTTGCGGCGGTTGGCGATATGGGCATAATCTTTTTCGACCTCCTCGAAAAGCCGTTTGCCCAGAAGGTCGTTCTCTTTCGGTGTGGCGGTGGTAAGACTGTCGAGCAATATACAGCAATCTATTTCCATATCGTAGTCGAGCAGACGGAGCGTAACATCGACAAAGCGGAAACCGTACATCTCCGTATAACGCCTGATACGCACTATCTCGGCTATGTCGCCGTTGGCAATAAAGTTGAGGTTGTCGTATTTTTCCGCCCAAAAGTAGTTGTTCTTTACTACCATCACCAAATCGGTATTCGACAGCTCTGCCTCGCGTTGAAGCACCTGATTGCGAATGCCCCGATTGAATAGATTGGCTCGCTTGTTCGACCTCGTGATAACGATACTGTTTTCGTGTCCTACCTCGCGGTACGACGAGTAAATGGCATCGATAAGCTCCGCTCCTGTGATATGTTCCACATCGGGGTAGTCGGTCGAAATTTGCGGGTTTTTGTAAACAGGGCTATCGAGCAGGCGGCGTATTTCGGTGGCATTTGCCAGAATACCGCTCCGGGCAGATTGCCGTACCACTTCGGTAAGGGTGTGTTCGGTAACTTCGAGCGACAACCTACTGAGCGTATCGCGGTCTAAGGCAGGCGAAAAATCCTGTCCCACAGGTAAGAGTTGAGCCGTGTCGCCAAGCAGTATCATACGGCAGTTGTCGCCGCTATATACGTACTCGACGAGGTCGTCGAGCAATCTGCCCGAACCGAAGAGATTGTTTTCGCCTATGCTGTCGCCTATCATCGATGCCTCATCAACGATAAAAAGCGTATCTTTCGACTTGTTGAAATCGAGCAAAAACCGAAACTCCGCCACCGACTTTTGCCGATAAATTTTCTTGTGTATTGAGGTTGCCTCCTTGCCCGAATAGTGGGCAAAAACTTTGGCTGCCCTGCCTGTGGGAGCCAGTAGTACGGTGCGTTGCCGCAGCTCGTTCATCGCCTTTACCAAAGCACTTACCACCGACGTTTTACCTGTACCCGCATAACCTTTGAGCAAAAAGCAGTGCATCGGAGTACGGTCGGTACAGAATATTGCCAACTGCTCTATGCATGCCTTTTGTTCGGCATTGGGAGCGAATGGAAGGTGTTCCGATATTTTGGTTTGAAGGAATTTGTGCAACACTGTCGAGTAAATTTATTAAATGTAATAACTGTCGGTTTGGTAGAGTAGGCTGTTTATGCGAATTTTTTAGCAAAATTAAGTATAAATTTTCATTCTTGCAATTGTATGGTAAAGTTTTATTCAATAGCGTTTTAGCAGGTAGATGATGAGGCAAAAGCAATTATTGTCAATCTTTTTAATCTCTCATAATTTATACATTCCTAAATTTCTACATTTAAAAAAATATTATCTTTGCAAGATTTTTAATGAATAAATATGACACACACAATGTTGAGAACTCATACAAACGGCGAATTACGCCTTTCGGACAAAGGAAAAGAGGTAACCCTCACGGGTTGGGTACAAAAAAACAGGAAGATGGGAGGAATGACTTTCATTGATTTACGCGATAGATACGGTATTACACAACTTGTATTCAATCAGGAGATTAATGAAGAATTATGCGAACAGGCAAATCATATCGGCAGAGAGTATGTCTTGCAGGTAACGGGTGTAGTAGCCGAAAGAAGTAATAAAAACAAGAATATAGCCACAGGCGATATCGAAATTATTGTATCTTCGCTAACAGTACTCAATAAGTCGGTTACTCCACCGTTTACCATAGAGGACGAGACAGACGGCGGTGACGATATCCGTATGCAGTTTCGTTATCTTGACCTTCGTCGCGGCTGTGTGAGGGCTAATCTCGAATTGCGACATAAGATGGCATTCGAGACGCGTCGTTATCTCGATTCGCTCGGATTTTTGGAAGTCGAAACTCCGGTGTTGATTAAATCTACACCTGAGGGAGCAAGAGATTTTGTAGTGCCGTCTCGAATGAATCAGGGGCAATTTTATGCCCTTCCCCAGAGCCCGCAGACATTCAAGCAATTGCTTATGGTATCGGGATTTGATAGATATTTTCAGATAGTAAAATGTTTTAGAGATGAAGATTTGCGTGCCGACCGCCAGCCCGAATTTACTCAGATAGATTGTGAAATGGCATTTGTGGAGCAGGAAGATGTTTTGCAGACATTTGAGGGGCTTACCAAACATCTTTTCAAGACATTAAAAAAGATAGACTTACCTCAATTTCCGAGAATCTCTTTTGCCGATGCAATGAAATATTATGGCTCGGACAAGCCGGATACTCGATTTGAGATGCGTTTTGTCGAGTTGATGGACACGCTCAAAGGTTATGGCTTTGCCGTTTTTGACGATGCCGAATATATCGGAGGTATCTGTGCCAAAGGGGCAGCCTCCTATACGCGTAAGCAAATAGATGCTCTGACCGATTACGTTAAACGCCCTCAAATAGGTGCCAAAGGTCTTGTATATGCACGTGTAGAGACCGACGGCAGTGTTAAGTCGAGTGTGGATAAATTTTATACACAAGATGTTTTACAAAAATTAAAAGATAAATTTGATGCCGAGGCAGGCGATTTGATATTGATAATAAGCGGCGACAATACCGCTAAGGCTCAGAAGCAGCTTTGTGAGCTACGTTTGGAGATGGGCAATCAGCTTGGTTTGAGAGACAAAAACGTATATTCGTGCCTTTGGGTGGTCGATTTCCCGTTATTGGAATGGGACGAAGAGACACAACGCTATTATGCCATGCATCACCCGTTTACATCACCGAAGCCCGAAGATATTCCTCTACTCGACAGCGACCCGAGCAAGGTGCGTGCTAATGCTTACGATATGGTAATCAATGGTGTAGAGGTAGGCGGAGGCTCTATCCGTATTCACGACAGCGGACTGCAAAAGACAAT
Source organism: Bacteroidota bacterium (assembly GCA_041814825.1). Taxonomy (GTDB): domain Bacteria; phylum Bacteroidota; class Bacteroidia; order Bacteroidales; family Paludibacteraceae; genus F0058. Next base: position 5,632 of record JBGXXV010000042.1, read on the forward strand.
GTTTAAGATACTTGGGTTTACCGACGAGCAAGCCGAATATCAGTTTGGATTCCTTACCAACGCCTTCAAGTACGGAGCACCGCCTCACGGAGGTATTGCCTACGGACTCGACAGGTTCGTTTCTCTGTTTGCAGGTCTCGACAGTATCAGAGACTGTATAGCTTTCCCGAAAAACAATCAGGGACGTGATGTAATGATAGATGCTCCAAGTCTGATAGACGATGCACAACTTGATGAATTGGCTTTGAGTATTGTTAAAAAATAATAAACACAGTAGAGATGAAAAGAAAACCAAGAGTACGATTTGCCCCCTCTCCCACAGGGGCATTACATATAGGAGGCGTTCGCACGGCTCTTTACAATTACCTTTTTGCCAAAGCCAACGGTGGCGATATGATTTTGCGGATAGAAGACACCGATACCAATCGTTATGTCGAAGGGGCAGAAGAGTATATAATAGAATCGCTTGATTGGCTCGGAATTAAGTTTGACGAAGGAGTGTCGTTTGGAGGCAACTACGCCCCTTACCGTCAAAGCGAACGTAAAGATATTTATAAAAAATATGTCGAACAACTTTTGACTCAGGGTAAGGCTTATTATGCCTTCGACACTCCCGAAGAGTTAGATGCAAAACGTGCGGAAATAGCCAACTTTCAGTACGATGCTTCTACGCGTATGCAAATGAACAATTCGCTTGTGTTGTCGGAAGATGAGGTTAATAAGCGAATATCCGACGGCGAAAAATATGTAATACGTATCAAAATAGAGCCTAACGAGGATATTGTCGTAAATGACTTGATACGCGGAGAGGTAAAGATAAATTCGTCAATAATTGACGATAAGGTGCTTTGGAAGTCGGCAGACGGATTGCCTACTTATCATTTGGCAAATATAGTTGATGACCATTTGATGGAGATTACCCATGTAATAAGGGGCGAGGAGTGGTTGCCGTCGGCTCCGCTACATGTGATGCTTTATCGCTACTTTGGTTGGGTGGATACTATGCCTCAATTTGCACATTTGCCTCTTTTATTGAAGCCTGACGGCAAGGGCAAACTTAGCAAAAGAGATGGCGATAGACTTGGATTTCCCGTATTTCCCATAGATTGGACAGATAAGACAACGGGCGAGAAAGCTGCCGGTTATCGTGAGGCAGGTTATTTTCCCGAGGCAGTTATCAACTTTTTGGCTCTTTTGGGGTGGAATTCGGGTACCGAACAGGAACTTTTTTCGATGGACGAACTAATAAAAGCCTTTTCTTTGGAACGCTGCTCAAAATCGGGGGCGAGGTTCGATTACGAAAAAGGCAAGTGGTTCAATCATAAGTATTTGCAGATAAAGTCCAAAGAAGAACTTGCAAAATATGTGCTTTCTTTTTTTGAGCCCGATTATTTTGCCGACAGTAATAGATATAATATGCTACTGACGGCAATAGATGCAGTCAAAGAGCGTGCTTCGTTTCCAAAAGATTTGTTTGATTTGGTAGAATTTTTCTTTTTTGCTCCGAAAAGTTTTGACGAACAAGACATAAAGAAACGTTGGAAGGAAGATACTCCCGAAATAATGGAAGGTTTGGCTCAGTTGCTTTCGGCAATTCCATCGTTTGATGATGAACACTCTACGGAGGAGACCGTCAAAGGGTGGTGTGAGGCTATGGGATACTCTTTGGGAGCTGTGATGAATCCGTTTCGCTTGGTGCTGGTCGGACAAATGAAAGGACCGCATATTTTTACCATAACCCGAATATTAGGCAAAGAGGAGAGTATAAAACGTATAAAATACGCTTTGAATACGATAAGGTAACATCTTGTATTTAAGACTATTAATTATACGTGGCATACTTTTTGGATAAGGTATTCTTATATCACACCAAAACAAATGAAAATCAATTATTAGTGTCCGATAAAAGTTTTTTTTTTAAAAATTTAGGGTGATAGCTTTTTGAATTTCGGTTTTTTGTTTACAAAATTTCATTACTGTCCAATATATTATCAATTGTACCAAAGCACCAATCACGTTTTCTTCTCTTTTAGGTTGGGGCTATCCGCCCCAAACCCCGCCCTTACTTTCTTTTCTTGATAAGAAAAAGAAAGTAGGCAAAGAAAAGAATTGCGGCACGCTTTCGGCTCGACGCACATCGGACTTGTGACCTAAACGATATATA
>JBGXXV010000043.1:0-19080 GCA_041814825.1 Bacteroidota bacterium
AAAAAATCGCTTAGAGATATTATCGGTAACGTAATCGAAAATGCGGGAGTTGCCAAAACCGCCCAATTCCTTGATGATATTAAAAATCTTGGTTATCAGATGGCTTTTAAGGGTGGTTTGTCGTTCAACTTGTTTGATGTGATTATTCCGGAAGAAAAAGATAGCTTGGTAAAAGCCGGTTACGATGAGGTGGACAAAATCGTAAGCGACTACAATATGGGTTTCATTACCAACAACGAGCGTTATAACCAAATTATTGACGTTTGGACACGTGTAAATAAGCAGCTTACCGATGTTTTGATGAAAAAATTTGTTGCAGACAAACAAGGTTTCAACTCTGTTTATATGATGCTCGACTCCGGAGCTCGTGGTAGTAAAGAACAAATTCGCCAGCTTTCGGGTATGCGTGGTCTTATGGCTAAACCTCAAAAAGCAGGTGCTGAAGGCGGACAAATTATCGAAAACCCGATTTTGGCTAACTTTAAAGAAGGACTTAGTGTGTTGGAATATTTTATCTCTACACACGGTGCTCGTAAGGGTTTGGCTGATACGGCGTTGAAGACTGCCGACGCGGGTTATCTTACTCGTCGTTTGGTCGATGTATCGCACGATGTTATCATCACTGCCGAAGATTGTGGCACGTTGAGAGGGCTTACCGTTACCGAACTAAAAAATAAAGAGGAAGTGATTTCTACTTTGGGTGAAAGAATATTGGGACGTGTCACTGTTCATGATGTTCGTAATCCTAAAACTAACGAAGTGATTGTGCCTGCCGGAGAGGTAATTGACGAAAAAATAGCAGCAGAAATTGAAAAAGCCTCTATCGAGCGTGTAGAAGTGCGTTCGGTATTGACTTGCGAGCAACGTCTCGGCGTTTGTGCCAAATGTTACGGACGTAATCTATCTAACGGCCTGTTGGTTAATAAAGGAGAGGCTGTCGGAGTAATAGCCGCCCAATCTATCGGGGAGCCGGGTACACAGCTTACTCTTCGTACGTTCCACGTCGGTGGTATCGCTTCAAACATAGCTGCCGAATCGAAAATCATCTCTCGTTATGACGGTATTTTGGAGATAGACGAAATACGTACCGTAGATACTGCCGATGCCACAGGCAAACAGTATCAGGTGGTGGTATCGCGTCAGACCGAGATGAGAATAATCGACCCGAACACTAAGATAGCTCTTACAATTCAGTCGATACCTTACGGTGCTAAGCTGTATGTACCATCGGGTTCGGAAGTCAAAAAAGGCGACCTCATCTGCGATTGGGACCCATTCAATGCCGTTATCGTATCGGAGGCTTCGGGTAAAGTAGAGTTCGATTCACTCATCGAGGGCGTTACTTACAAGACCGAATCGGACGAATCTACTGGTCTGAAAGAGAAAATAATCATCGAAAGCAAGGATAAAACAAAAACTCCTTCGGTGCAAATTTTGGATAAGAGCAAAAACATACTTCGTACCTACAATTTGCCTGTATCGGCTCACCTTGTAGTGGACGACAAACAGGATATAAAGGCCGGTGATATTTTGGTAAAAATACCAAGAGCTCAAGGTAAAGCAGGCGATATTACAGGTGGTTTGCCTCGTGTTACAGAGCTGTTTGAGGCTCGTAATCCAAGTAACCCTGCTGTGGTAGCCGAAATAGACGGAGAGGTATCGTTCGGTAAAATCAAACGCGGTAACCGCGAAATATCCGTTACCTCACGTACGGGCGAAGAGAAAAAATATCTCGTGCCGCTATCGAAACAGATACTTGTACAGGAGGGCGACTTTGTTCGTGCAGGTATTCCGCTTTCGGACGGTGTTATCACTCCTTCCGACATCTTAGCTATCAAAGGACCTACTGCCGTTCAGGAGTATATTGTTAATGAAATACAGGACGTATATCGTTTGCAAGGGGTAAAAATCAATGATAAGCACTTTGAAATTATCGTGCGTCAGATGATGAGCAAGGTACAAATCAACGAACCGGGCGACACTCATTTCCTCGAAGGACAGCTTGTTGATAAACACATTTTTATGGAAGAAAACGACAAGATTTGGGGTACCAAAGTTGTACTTGATGCAGGAGATTCTACTAATTTCCAACCGGGTCAGATGGTTACGGCTCGTCGTCTTAGAGAGGAAAACTCGTCGCTCAAACGCAAAGACCTCCGTTTGGTCGAAACACGCGACACGGTGCCGGCTACATCATCGCCGGTATTGCAGGGTATCACTCGTGCGGCTTTGCAGACACGTAGCTTTATGTCGGCGGCTTCGTTCCAAGAAACAACTAAGGTGTTGAATGAAGCAGCTATCAATGGACGAGTGGACAAACTTGAAGGTATGAAAGAGAATGTTATCGTGGGTAACCGCATACCGGCAGGTACGGGCCTTCGTGAGTATGACAAGATTATTGTTATGACCAAAGAAGAATACGACAAGCTACACGAAACAAGTATGGTAGTAACAGACTTCGATGAGTTGACGGGAGAAATTGTTTAAGAATTTAATAAATATTTGTTTATGATAATGGCTATCTTTATACAAATTGATAAAAGATAGCCATTTGAATTAACGCTCTATTGGGGGAATATAACGATGTTTTATTTATTTAATAAAATATGTAAATCAAAAAAAAGATAAAAAAAATGTCCGAAATTTAAATTTTTTTATAATTTTGTACTCTATAAGATAAAAATTTTAGATTAAAAGTAAATTAAATAATAAAGTATATGAAACACTTGTTTTTAGCATTATTTTTGACCATAGCAGTTAGTGTGTCTGCGTATAATAGCTATGCATTCGGTGATGTGAGCGAAAAAAATGGTTCAATTATAACAAAAGAAATAACAAATAGTACTGATGAAGATGCTCTTGTTGAGAATGCTCAGACTCCAACAAGACTTGTAGATAAACGTCCCCAGTCGGGCAGTGTCAAAAAACGTCTTAGATCGATATCGTTCGGTACTACGGAGTGGACATTGAGTAATGATGTTGTAGTTGTGTTCAGACCTACCGACTATAAAGATAATGAGATTGTTTTTGAAGCCTCTTCGTGGGGAGGTTATAACAAAGTATCATTAGGCGATTTGCCATCTGCTTATGCACTTAATGAAATTATGAAAACCAATGGACTATCAAATTTATCTTATAGCAGTTTACAACAGAAACTTGGTGGCAAAACCGCTAAGGTAGAGGCTTCGTTGAACGACCAAACAGAAAATCTTAGCGGACATTCGTCTGTACAGGATTTTGAGACTATGTTGCAGTTGATTTACCTTAACTTCCAAAAGCCATACGAAGACAAGGGGGCTTTTGATGCCACTATGCAAAAATTGCGTAACGAGGCTTCAAGTAGAGCGGGCAATCAACAAAATGTTTTTGCAGACTCTCTTCTGATGAAGTGGACCTCTTATGACAGACGTACTACTTTGCTTAACGAAGAGACACTTAATAATGTAAGTTACAGCAAAGTTTTGGATATATTCAACAAGAGATTTACCGCTGCAAATGATTTTGTATTTGTTTTTACAGGCAATATCGACCCCGAAGATGCGGCAACCGAAAAATTGATATGTACTTGGTTGGGCTCTTTGCCAAAAGGTAGAACCGAAGAATACTCAACGCAGGCAAACGACCATCCGAAAGGACCTTATACTTCGAGATTTGCCACTAACGTAGGTATGGACGTATCTACCAACACAATCAGATACTATGCTCCAATGGAATACAGTTGGACAAACTTGATAAATATGCATATCATTGAGTATATAGCCAAATATCGCGTTATGGATAAGGCAAAGGGAGCAAGTCCTCTTGAAGTAAAAACGTGGATAAGCAAATATCCTACGGAAGAGGGAGTGTTGAGCATTCAATTCAATTGCAACCCCAAGGCTCGCGAAGCTGTGGTAAGGCTTGTTAAAGAAGAAGTACAGAGACTCGTAAAAGAAGGAGCTTCGAGTGAAGACTTTATCAAGGCAAAAGAGAGTATGTTCGACCAATTTGACAAAGATGTACAAGATAATCAATACTGGGCATCATCTCTTATTAAATATTATATGTATGGTAGAGATTATATAAACGAATATAGAGACTGGATAGACTATATTACTTTGGAAAGCATAAGAGAAACTCTCGACAAATTAGTTGCTTCCGAAAATGTTTTCGAAATATCTATGCAAAAAGAGAGATAAATCTGTTGAAAATTTTTCATTTGAATCAAAAAGTCATAACTCGTTTTGTGACTTTTTATTTTTATTATATATGTTATAAACCTATGGGCTTTTCTCAAAAAAATAACTTTAACCGACAAAAATATCGGAGTAAATAGATTTATTCCAAAAAAAAGTATTACTTTTGCAAAACTTTTGGGGGTTTAGCTCAGTTGGCTAGAGCGTTTGACTGGCAGTCAAAAGGTCAGGGGTTCGATTCCCCTAATCTCCACTAAAAGAAATATTGATTTTCTTAATAATTTACGAAAAAATGTATTATCGTTTAAAATAGTCTCATATATTTAGAGACTATTTTTAATTATAAAGATATAGGTACGCATACTGCTGAAATGTAAACTGTTTTTTTTATTAACTTTGTATTTCCGTTTGTGGATAACTGTACAATAAATTGTAAATGGCAAAAAAAGCAACTAACAAAAAAACAAATATTATCGACTTTTTTAGAGATAAAACTGTGCAATTCATCATCGGGGTTGTGCTATTTTTCTTGACCGTTTATATAAGTCTTGCATTGGTTTCGTTTTTATATTCGGGTAAAGCCGACCAAAGCATTATTGCCGAATATAACACTCAAAAACAAGAGTATATAGATAAAAAAAGTCATACTCCATTGACCGATACGGATAAAAAAGAGTTACAGAACATAAAAAAGGAGCTGCTCAAAATACAAGTAAAGGCAGAGAATATTACAGGGTATCGTGGTGCTGTAATATCGGAAAGTATGATTAATAATTGGCTCGGTCTGGGGGTGTTTTTCTTGTGTGCCTTTGGCTTTGTATGCTCGTTGCGACTGTTTGGAGTCAAAAAAATATCTGTTTGGAAATCATTATTGTTTTTTATTTTTCTCACTATATGGACATCGCTTTTGTTAGCTTTTGTGCTTGACAGTTTTATCGAAGACTCGTTTATAAGATTTGGGGGTGATTTTGGTATCTCTTTCAACAATTGGCTGTCTGCTAATCTTGGCAAATTGGGTACATTATTGGTTATTGTGGGTTCGGGCGTTATTTTTGCCACTCTGGCAATTAGCGGGACTATCCCATTTTTTAGAAAGATATACAGAAATTTCTCGGACAAAAAGATATATCCGTTTTCGGGAGATAAAAACAATAGAAATAATGATGAAGCTAATACAGATAGTGTAAAAATAGGTGATGAAATTGTTCCGGAAGAATGGAAACAGTCGAATAAAAACGAACAAAATACTTCGATTCCGACTATAATAGAGGTTGCCTCACATAAAGACAACGGTGCCGATAATAATTTTTTTGTCGAAATTAAGACAGACAACAGTCCGTTGATAATAGAGGATTTCGGAGATTCGGACAATGGAGCTATTGTTATAGTCGAAGATGAAGAAGACCAACCCCAAGGGGTTGTAGATAGCGAACCTTACGACCCTCGAAAAGATTTATCTCAATATACTATACCCAAATTTTACGATAAATATAAGGATAAGCCGTTGTTGATAGACTATCCTGTGAATGAAAATTCGCAAAATGAGGAAGAAAAAGCATCTAACCGCAAAAAAATAGTAGAGACCCTTCAAAAGTTTGGTATAAGTATCAAAAAGATTTATGAAACTATTGGTCCAACCATAACTCTGTACGAGATAGTCCCCGAAGACGGTGTTAGAATCAATAAGATACGCAACCTTGCCGATGATATTATGTTGTCGTTGGCGGCAACCGGCATAAGAATTATAGCTCCAATACCCGGTAAAGGCACAATCGGCATAGAGGTACCCAACTCCAAACCACAGATAGTAAGTATGTATGCTACCATTGCGTCAAAAAAATTTCAGGAATCGACATACGATTTGCCGGTGGCTTTGGGTAGGACTATCACTAACGAAGTGTTTATGTTCGATTTGTGTAAAATGCCTCATCTATTGGTAGCCGGAGCCACAGGGCAAGGCAAATCGGTCGGGCTCAATGCTATTATTACTTCACTTTTATTCAAAAAACACCCTTCGGAACTAAAATTTGTACTCATAGACCCCAAAAAGGTTGAGTTTAATATTTACGCAGATATCGAAAGACATTTTTTGGCAAAATTGCCGGACGAACAAGAGCCCGTAATAACCGATGTGGAGAAAGTAAAACAGACCTTAAATTCGCTCTGTAAAGAGATGGATAGTCGTTATGACCTTCTTCAAATGGCTCATTCGCGAAATATAAAAGAGTACAACGAAAAGTTTATCTCGCGTCATCTAAATCCTCTGAAAGGACATAGATATTTACCATACATTGTGGTTATAGTCGATGAATTCGGCGATTTGATAATGACCGCAGGCAAAGATGTGGAGATGCCTATTGCCCGTATAGCGCAGCTTGCACGTGCGGTCGGCATACATATGGTGATTGCTACGCAACGCCCGTCTGTCAATATAATTACGGGTGTCATCAAAGCCAACTTCCCCGCAAGGATTGCCTTTAAGGTATCATCAGGGGTTGACTCCAAAACTATTCTCGATGGTTCGGGCGCTCAGCAACTGATAGGGCGAGGTGATATGTTGTTTTCGCAGGGTAGCGAACAGACTCGTGTACAGTGTGCTTTTGTGGATACTCCTGAGGTAGAGAATATTGTGCATTTTATTGGCAATCAACAGGGGTATCCGAGTGCTTTTCCTCTGCCCGAACCTGATTTTGCAGAAGGCGGTGCGGAAAAAAAAGAGCTTGACCCCACGAAAAGAGACAGCCTGTTTGAAGATGTGGCTCGTTTTGTGGTATCTACGCAACAGGGTTCGACGTCGAATATCCAACGTAAGTTTGAAATCGGCTTTAATCGAGCCGGACGAATCGTTGACCAACTTGAAGCAGCGGGTATAGTAGGTCCTATCAATGGCTCTAAACCACGTCAGGTACTAATACCAACCGAGTATGAACTCGAAAAACTTCTTAACGGTTAAAAAAAACAGATACGACAAAATTTAATATAAAAAAGTTTAAATATATAAGGGTAATGGAGATTATTGACATTGAGTCTATTGCGAAAACAAAAACAGACAAAAAAATTCCTAAAATAGTACTTTGGTTGATAAAGAAAATAATATGTCTCAAACGTATCAATTATATTATAGAAAAATACGGAACGCAAAACAAAGGTATTGCTTTTGCCGAAAAAGTGCTTGAAGAGCTTAGAATAACAACCGACATTAAGGGACTCGAAAATATTCCCGACGACAATAGACTTGTATTTGTGTCGAACCATCCGTTGGGAGCATTAGAAGCTTTGGCTATGGGTAAACATCTGAATAAAGTGTTTGAGGGTAAAATCAACTTTATTACAAATGAAATATTGACCTATATACCTCCGTTGAAAGATATATTTATACCTGTTGCTGTCGGTGCCGATAGGCAGGACAGAGCCAAAATGGAAGCCGTAGAAAACCTTTTTGCTTCCGATAATCATATTATTATGTTCCCCTCCGGTGGCATATCACGTCGTACCAATGGTAAGGTGCAAGATCCCGAATGGAAAAAAATGTTTGTGACCAAAGCACGATTACATCGAAGAACGATAGTGCCTATATTCTGTTCGGGTCAGAGTTCGGAGTTTTTCTTGAAATTTTCTAATTTTCGCAAAAAAATAGGTATCAAAAGCAATATAGAACTGATATTTTTCCCTCGCGAAATGTTTAAATACGAAGGTAAAAAAATAGATATAACCGTTGGAAAACCTATCTCTATCGACTCTTTTGACAAGGGTAAAAGCGATTATGCTATTGCACAAGATATTCGGGAGATAGTATATGGACTCGAATTACAAAAAAACGGAACAGTATAAATAGTTCCGTTTTTTTGTTGATAAACACCAATATGTTATATTCTTTTGATTATCAATGCACTGTTTGTGCCTCCAAAACCAAATGAATTGGATAGTATAGTGTTCAATTTCTTTTGCTTGGTGGCGGTAATAATATTTAGATTCTTAGAATACTCGTCGGGCGACTCAAAATTGATATTTGGCGATATAAAGTCGTTTTGCATCATCAGTATCGAATATACTATTTCGCTGGCACCAGCCATCCAACATTCGTGTCCGGTCATAGATTTTGTCGAAGATATGGGTGTATTGTAACGAGAAAATATGCTATCCAAAGCAACAGCTTCTGCTGCATCACCTTGTGGTGTAGATGTGGCGTGTGCATTGACATAGTCTATGGTGTCGGCTTTTAGTGCAGCATCATCCAAAGCTCTGTTTATGGCTGTACAGCATCCTTCCGGGCTTGGTTGCGAAATATTAAGTCCGTTGGACGAAAAACCATACCCTACAACCTCCGCCAATATATTGGCTCCGCGTGCCTTGGCGTGTTCGTACTCTTCGAGAACGAGCGATGCCGCACCTCCGCTCGGTATAAGGCCGTCTCGCGATTTGTCGAATGGTCGTGAGGCTTTTGTCGGGTCGGCTATATGTGTGGAGAATGCTCCCAGAGCATCGAAGCTGCCCATAGAGTATAGGTTGGTCTCTTGTGCCCCTCCGCACAAAACCAAATCTTGTAATCCTTGTTTTATAAAGAGGTAGCCTAATCCTATTGAGTGTGAGCCACTTGCACAGGCAGCGGATATGGTCATATTGATTCCTCGAAGTTTGAATATTGTAGATAAATTCATTGTAACAGTGGAGTTCATAGACTGAAAGATAGCTCCCGAACCAATCAACGACGTATCTCGTTTTTCCATTGCTATATTGTTTGCCTCTATTACAGCCTTAGCCGACGAATCGTTACCGTATAGTATCCCCATTTCGTTATTTTCGAGATAGTCCATATCTATTTTTGCATTAGCAAAGGCTTCTATGGTGGCCATATAGGCGTATTCACCCTCTTCGGCAAGCCCTACTCTGAGACGACGGTCTAAAACCCCTTTCAACTTGGGTCGCTCTACAATGCCTGTGAGAGGCGAACGATAGCCGTATTCCGAGCGTTCGGGTTCAATACCTATGCCCGATTTGCCCTCATACAACGATTTTGCAACCTCATCTATATTTTTACCGATACAGGAGTAGATGCCAACTCCCGTTATAACAACTCTTCTCATCTATTTTAAAGTAAAATTTTTTGCAAAATTAATAAAAAAGATTATTCTGTAAAATATTTTGATAATTAAACGGTTACGCTTTTATAGTGGAGTTATTAACATTGTTTAATATAGCTTTGCTAAAGTTTGCGATTTAATAAAAGTATCACAAACAAGTATTTAATAATTTTTAATAACAATATTTATGCTCAAATATGAGACTAGTGTGCATTTTTATCTTTTTTTTGGTAAAAATAAAAATCGATAAATCAAAAAAGTATTACTTTTGCACTACCAAAAAAGTAAATTTAAAGTATTAACTAATTTTTTTTATTTTATTATGTCAGAAGTAACACAAAAAGTAAAAGACATTATTGTAGGCAAATTAGGAGTATCTGAAGCAGAAGTAGTTAACTCGGCTTCTTTCACAAACGACCTTGGAGCAGACTCTTTGGACACTGTTGAATTGATTATGGAATTTGAAAAAGAATTCGGAATTCAAATTGCAGAAGAAGATGCCTCAAAAATTTCAACAGTAGGCGAAGCCATTTCGCATATTGAAGCAGCTATTAAATAAATTTGTATATGGAATTAAAGAGAGTAGTAGTAACCGGTCTCGGCGCTATTACCCCTATTGGTAACACCGTCTCAGAATTCTGGGACGGCGTTGTCAAAGGGAGAAGTGGAGCAGGACCTATTACACGTTTTGATACCGAAAAGTTCAAAGTTAAATTTGCTTGTGAGGTAAAGGGGTTTGACCCCAATCAATATATTGAGCCCAAAGAGGCTCGTAAAATGGATTTATATACACAGTATTCCATGGCAGTTGCTACACAAGCTGTAGAAGATGCCAAACTTGAAACAGACAAACTGAATTTAGATAGAATAGGCGTAATCTTCGGCGTTGGTATAGGAGGTATTATCACTTTCGAGCAAGAGATGGAGGGTTACTTTTCCAATAGAGAGATGGGACCGAGGTTCAACCCATTTTTTATCCCCAAAATGATTGCCGATATAGCTCCGGGTATGATATCGATAAAATACGGTTTTAGAGGTGTCAACTTTACAACTACATCGGCCTGTGCCTCATCTACTAATGCTTTGGTAGATGCTTTCAACTACATAAGGCTCGGTAAAGCCGATATTATATTGGCAGGAGGCTCTGAGGCGGCAGTATCTGCGGCAGGTATAGGCGGGTTCTCGTCTATGCACGCTCTATCGACTCGCAACGATAGCCCCGAGACAGCTTCACGACCCTACTCAAAATCTCGCGATGGCTTTGTATTGGGCGAAGGTGCGGGGTGTCTTGTACTCGAAGAGTACGAACACGCCAAGGCACGCGGAGCCAAAATATATGCCGAAATTGTAGGAGGTGGTCTAAGTGCCGATGCTTATCATCTGACAGCTCCACATCCGGACGGTTACGGTGCACAGATGGTAATGCGTAATGCATTGGAAGACGCAGGTATGCAACCAACCGATATTGATTATATCAATGTTCATGGTACATCTACACCTTTGGGCGACGTGTCGGAGCTGAAAGCTATCAAAAATGTATTCGGCGACCACGCTTATAACCTTAATATTAGTGCTACTAAATCTATGACTGGACATTTGCTCGGTGCTACAGGTGTTATTGAGGCTATTATTTCGGTATTGTCTGTTCAAAATGATATAATACCACCTACAATCAATCACGCAGAAGATGATATAGACGAAGATATAGATTATAATCTAAATCTTACGTTTAATACAGCTCAAAAACGTACGGTAAGAGCCGCTCTGTCCAATACGTTTGGTTTCGGTGGACACAATGCAAGTATTATTGTAAAAAAGATTTGATTGAGCAATAAGTTTAATAAAAATGGATTGACACAGACAGAAAGGTCAATCCATTTTTATTTCGGATAAAGTCAAATGCAATAAACTCGGATTATGGTAAGTTGTCTTGTTATATGAAAAATCCATTCTAAAAGATTTATAATTTGTTGATAAGATATAGTTGTAATTGATAAAAAATATATAGCGTTACGTATTATTAAAGTGAAAGTGCTATGCTTTTGTAAATCATATGATTGTGTCTTTATTTTGTCCTAATGCGGGATTAGGGTTTATATGGCAACTATAATATGAATTATTAGAAAAAATATTATCTTTGTACTAAAATATATGCTTTGAATATGAGGATTATATATATAATATTTTTGATTTTTACGTTTTCTTATAATGTCTTTTCACAGGATAAGGTAAAGATAATGACATATAACGTCGAAAACTTGTTTGATAATAAAGACGACTCTCTGTATAACGATAGCGAATATCTGTATGGTGGCAGTCGCGGGTGGAATTATGAGCGATACAGACAGAAACTGTATAATATATCGAAAGTTATAGTTGCATCCGGAGAGTGGGACCCTCCTGCTTTGATAGGGCTTTGTGAGATAGAGAACTATAATGTACTATACGAACTCACTCATAAAACAGGGTTGAAAAACCTTAATTATCGTATAGTTCACTACGAATCGCCCGATGCACGAGGTGTTGATGTAGGGTTGCTCTATTTGCCCGATAAGTTTAGATTGCTAAATTCGCGACCTATCTCTGTGCAATTGCCTAATACAATGGCTACTACGAGAGATATTCTATATGCAAGCGGTAAATTGACCAACGGAGATACATTGCATGTGTTTGTGAATCACTTCCCTTCGAGACTTGGAGGCGAGTTAGAGAGCGAAGAGCGAAGAGTGGAGGCCGCAAGACGATTGAGAGATGCCTGTGATAGTCTGTTTGCTATCAACAAGGCAGCTAAGATAGTGATTGTTGGCGACTTTAACGATATGCCCGACAACAATTCGATAAGAGTAACCTTAGGAGCCAAATCTTTGCTTGACAATGCTACGGTAACAAACGATAATCTTTATAATTTGACTTATAAGTTTCATAAACAATCCAATATGGGGTCTTACCGTCATCGAGACCAATGGAATATGTTAGACCAAATAATTGTGTCGGGGTCACTGTTGGGGAGTGAGAGTAAAACTACGGTTTCGGAAGAGAGTGTAAGAATCTTTGCGCCCGATTGGCTTTTGGAAGATGATAAAATAGTTGGTAAACGCCCATTTCGTACATATATCGGTTTGAAATATAACAATGGTTATAGCGACCACCTGCCTGTATTGGTCGATTTGATATTAAAATAATAAAATTGTTTTTATGAAAAAAAAAGAACCGATAAAAATATCAAAACAAGCTATCATAGAGTCATTAAGGTTGGAGTGTGGAGATGAATTTTATCGTAATTTTATAGAAAAAAATATTGCTTCGACTATTCTGCCACAGCTGTTGGGAGATGTGGTATGTAGTTACTTTACCGAAATAAAAAACAAAGATGGTGTAATGATAATAAAAGTATCGTCAGCCCCGTTGAAATCGAATTTGGTATTACAAAAAACGAATATAATAGAAAAAATTAATAAGGAAATCGGAATAAAATTTGTTAGTAATATTGTTTTTTTATAATTTTGTCAGTTGTAAAATTAAAAAAAAATAGAAAGTTATGAATAAGAAAGGTTTAGTAACAGTAGGTGTAATCGCCCTTGTAATATTGGGAGGTTTGATAATCTTTTTAACTTATCAATTGAACAGTGCTAAAAAAGAAAGAGACGAAATTTTAGAACAATTTTCGTACGAGAAAGAGCAAATGGAGCAAAACAAGACTCAGCTCGAGCAGGATTATGTTACCTTATCGAACGATTTAGAGGGGTTTAGTTTGCAGGTTAATAATGATTCTATACTTAAAAAACTTAATAATGAACAGAAGAGGGTTCAACTATTGCTTGAAGAGCTACGAACAACCAAAGCAACCAACGTAAAACGAATAAATGAACTAAAAAATGAACTTTCTACCGTTCGTAAGGTATTGACATATTATATAGCTCAGGTTGACTCATTGAATAAGGCAAATACTGTGCTAAAAACAGAAAATGTGGAGGTTAATCGTAAATATCAAGAGGCATCGCGAAGAGTAGATACATTGTCGCAACGCAACGAAAATCTGACAGAAAAGGTAATGCGTGCGGCACAGCTCGAAGCAAGAAATATAGCTGTAGAGCTACAAACCAAAAACGGCAAAAAAACATCTCGACTAACCAAAGCCGATGTCATAAAGGTTTCGTTTACTATCTCTAAAAATATTACTGCCAATGTCGGCGAAAAAACCGTGTATATCAGAATAGTAAACCCCAATAAGGATGTTTTGTTTACAAAGTCTTCGGATACTTTCTTTTATGAGAATAAAAATATTGTTTATTCTGCTAAAAAGAATTTTGAATATTCGGGATTGGAGACTGCCCAAGCTGTGTACTGGACTGTCAACGAGACTCTTATAAAAGGTTCGTATAGAGTTGATATTTTCGTCGATTCGCATCTTATTGGTTCAGCCGATTTTTCGTTGCCCAAATAACATCAATTCTAAAACAACAATCATATAGTGGCGACAGAACACAAGGGCGAGGTCATTATTGCGGGCAGCGGACTTGGAGGTTTGGTTTGTGGATACATACTTGCCAAAAACGGATACCGAGTATCTATCTTCGAGAAAAATCATCAGATAGGAGGCTGCCTGCAAACATTTACCCGAAAGGGTATAAAATTTGATACGGGAATGCACTATATCGGCTCTTTGGACAAAGGGCAGATTATGTATAAATTTTTTAAATATCTCAATCTGCTCGATGACGTCAAGTTATCGTCGCTCGATAGAGACGGGTTTGATGTAATGTCTATCGGCGGAGACATCTATAAATATGCTAATGGAATAGATAATTTTGTAGATACGCTTGCCGAAAAATTTCCCGATAATAAATCTGATATTCGCCTGTATGCCGGTAAGATAAAAGAGATTGCCGATGCCTCTTTTATATACAATCTGCAAAACGTAAATCCTGATGTGGTGGTGGATAAAAATATATTTGCCACCTCATTCAATGAGTTTATAGACTCTTGTACGGACAATACCAAACTTCGTAAAGTGCTTGCCGCCAATATGTTTCTTTATGCAGGAGTATGGGACAAAACACCTGTCTATGTGCAGGCTCATCTCAATAACTTCTACATCCAATCGGCATATCGTATTGTCGGAGGTAGCGATTCGGTCGCTTTTTCACTCGCAAAATCAATAGAGAATCTTGGCGGGAAGATATATAAAAACGCAGAGGTAGAGGAGTTTGTTTGTGATGAAAAGAGAATGACCAAAATTCGCTTGAAAGATGGTAGAACCTTCGATGCTCACTATTTTATCTCTAATATTCACCCTCAGGTAACAATAAACAAAATAGCATCACCGCTTCTTCGTAATGTATATAGACAACGTATTGCAAGTATCGAAAATTCGATATCGAATTTTACCGTTTTTCTTGTTTTCAAAAAAGATAGTGTAAAATACAATAACTATAACTTTTATTTTTACGAAAACGAAGAAGCTATTGGGTTGGAGAAGTATGATTTAGACCAATTTCCTTTGAACTATTTTTATATACATCAAGCTGCCGATACAGATAATGAGTATGCCGAAGGAGCTGAGGTAATGACCTATATGAGCTATGACTATGTCCGTAAATGGGAAAACACCTCCGTAGGTAAGCGAGGTGCGGATTATGAGGCATTTAAACGAGAATGTGCTGAAAAAATAATTAATAAGCTCAACGAGCATTTCCCGGGTATAAAAGATTGTATAACCGACTATTACACCTCATCGCCTTTGACATACCGCGATTATACGGCAACGGTTGAGGGCGCAATGTATGGCGTGATAAAAGATAAAAATTCGCCGATGCAGACGCGTATATCGCAGCGAACAAAGATTCCGAATTTTTACTTTACGGGTCAAAACATAAATTCGCATGGTATGCTTGGAGTCATAGTCAGTGCCATATCTACAGCCTCCGAACTTGTCCCCAAAGAAAAAATCATATCCGACATTAACAAGGCTTAGCTTTTTTTTTAATAAGTTTAACTAGGTTGTTTTTGCCAAGATTTTATCAACTGTGTTTTTATTTGCAATTGTTTAAAAACGCAAACAATTGTTCGTTTTTTTTTGTATTGTAATAAAAAAAAAGTAAATTTGCCATTGATATATTTTTTACTAACTAAAAAATTTATAATAAAAATGAAAACACAACTATTTAATTTGGGGAGTTTTATTTTGTGCTTATTATTATCCCCTTTTAATTTGATTTATGCACAGGATGGTTATACTACCGATGGTAGTAAAATAACATTTACTACCGGTAGAGAAAGTGGTTCTTGGGAGCTTGTTGTTGTTACTGATTTTTTGAAATCAGGTTATGATGGTAAAACTTGGATAGATTGGAATAATAATGGTAAGTATGATGAACAAGAGCAAATATATACAGGACCTAATATGATAAAACATATACAATCATCCAAGACTATTACTGTGTACGGTGATGTAAAATATTTTTTGGCTGTCAGTCAAGAACTTACTTCGATAGATGTAACAGGATGTCCGAGTTTATCAACTCTTAATGTATCTAGAAACAAACTAACTGCCCTAAATTTATCTAATCTTATTAATCTCAAATATTTATATTGTAATGATAATGAGTTGACGGTATTAGATTTTTCGAACATGCCGAAACTTTACAGAGTGGAGTGTATTTTGAATAATTTATCTAAAAAAGCATTTCTAAATATAGCCGAAGCTATTGTAGATAGATCTCAACTGATAGATGGACAAGAACAAAGCTCCGGAAATATTTATGTGGTGGATTTACGTAATATAGAAAAAAATGTTTGCTCTAAGGAAGCAGTGGACAAAATGAAATCAAAAAAATGGGTGGTTTACGCTTATCCGGATTACGATAACCCTGATGAAGATGAGATTGAATATGAGGGAAATACTACGAATATATATACACCAAACGCTTCTAATAGCCAATTGGAGATATATCCGAATCCCGCTAATAAAGTAATGAATGTAGAGATACCCGAAAAATATATAGGACATACTATGAGTATAATAAGCCTAGATGGTAGTGTTGTGGCAACTTATAAGATATTACAAACTAATACTGCAATAGATGTCTCGACTATTCCTATGGGGAAATATATAGTAATGATAGATAATATGTCAAGTAAAATCGAAGTTATTAAATAAACATTTCGCAAAATTGATTTCAAATATAAAGACTGCTCGACGTTAATAAAGTCGGCAGTCTTTATAACTTTATAAAAAAATGATATTCTATATTTTGTGTTCAATTACCCTCTCTTAATTTATTTTGTAAAAAAAAATTTTTTATAAATAAAAAAAAGTATTACCTTTGCACCCTATTTTGTGATGGAGTATTAATATTAATTCTATTCATAAGATAGATAAGTGAATATTAACTAAATATTGCCCCACTAAGAGGGGGTTAATTAAAATTAATTGTTTTATGACAGATCCTATTGCAGACTACTTAACAAGGGTGAGAAATGCCGTTAGTGCAAAGCACCGTGTAGTAGAGATTCCGGCCTCTAATCTCAAAAAAAGAGATTACAAGAGTGCTATTTGAGAAGGGCTATATCCTGAACTATAAGTTCGTCGATGAAGGTCCGCAAGGCTCTATAAAAATAGCCTTGAAGTATGATCCCGTTAACAAAGTTAACGCTATTAAGAAGATTATCAGAGTATCTACTCCGGGTCTTCGTCGTTATGTTGGGTACAAAGATATGCCGAGAGTACTTAACGGATTAGGCATTGCTATTATTTCTACCTCTAAGGGTGTGATGACCGACAAAGAGGCTCGCGCAATGGAAGTTGGCGGAGAAGTATTGTGTTACGTTTATTAATTTTGGAGGAGTATTTATGTCAAGAATTGGTAAATTGCCCATTAAAATTCCCGCAGGAGTAACAGTAACTGCCGACAAAGGCATTGTAGCGGTAAAAGGACCTAAGGGAGAGTTGTCTCAAAAGGTTGACCCGAGTATCGAAGTTAAAATCGAAGATGGTACAATCTCTTTTACTCGTCAAAACGATTTGCCTCAAAACAGATCAAACCATGGTCTTTATCGTGCATTGGTTCAGAATATGGTAACAGGCGTTTCGACCGGTTATACCAAGACATTAGAGCTTGTGGGTGTGGGTTTCCGTGCTTCAAGTCAAGGTCAGATATTGGAGTTATCATTAGGTTTTTCGCATAATATATTTTTGCAACTACCAAACGAAATCAAACTTACAACAGTTACGGAGCGTAACCAAAATCCATTGATTACACTAGAATGTGCCGATAAGCAATTGCTTGGGCAAGTTTGTGCAAAAATTCGCTCTTTCCGTAAACCTGAACCTTACAAAGGTAAAGGGGTATTGTTTAGAGGTGAAGTTGTTCGCAAAAAAGCAGGTAAAACAGCAAGCAAATAATCGTTAAAACTAAGTAAATTATGGTAGGAAAAATAGAAAGAAGAGCTAAAATCAAAGCTCATATAAGGAATAAAATTTCAGGAACAGCCGAAAAACCTCGTTTGTCGGTATTCAGAAGCAACTCGCAGATTTATGCACAAGTTATAGACGATGTTGCGGGTAAGACTCTTGCCTCGGCTTCATCTTTGATTATCAAAGATAAGATGAACAAAAAAGAGCAAGCTGCAAAAGTGGGCGAATTTATCGCCAAAAATGCCCAAGAGGCTGGCATTCAATCTGTGGTATTCGACCGCAGCGGTTATTTGTATCACGGCAGAATTAAGGAGTTGGCCGAAGCTGCCCGTAAAAATGGTTTAAAATTTTAAGAAATTATGGCAGAATATAAAAATAGAGTAAATATTGAAGCAGATGCTCAATTAGAGGAGCGTTTGGTAGCCGTAAATCGTGTAACAAAGGTAACGAAAGGGGGACGTACATTCAGTTTTGCAGCTATTGTTGTGGTTGGAAACAAAAACGGCATCGTAGGCTGGGGACTCGGAAAAGCGGGTGAAGTAGCCGCTGCTATGCAGAAAGGTACGGAAGCCGCCCGCAAAAACCTTATCAAAGTACCTGTACACAAAGGAACTATCCCTCACGAACAAACAGCCCACTTCGGAGGTGCTACCATATTGCTAAAACCGGCTTCACACGGTACGGGAGTTAAAGCAGGTGGTGCTATGCGTGCAGTTTTGGAGAGTGTAGGCATTACGGATATTTTGGCTAAATCGAAAGGCTCGTCGAACCCTCACAACTTGGTGAAAGCGACTTTTGAAGCCTTGTGCGAACTTAGAGATCCTGCTACTGTGGCTCAAAATCGTGGTATTTCGGTAAATAAAGTGTTTAATGGTTAATTTCAGGAGGATAATTTTATGGCTAAAATAAAAATTCAACAGGTAAAAAGTAGAATTAAATGTCCTGCTGTGCAGAAGCGTACTTTAGACGCTCTCGGATTGCACAAAATGAACCAAATAGTAGAACACGATAATACCCCGGCGATAATGGGAATGGTAAAAACAGTTCATCATTTGGTAAAAATATTGGACTAAATTAGTAAGTAAATCAGTTTTTTCATAGTGAGGAGGTGTAGGAAAAGTTATTTTTTCTGCACCTTTTGTTTTGGTACAGGCGATAGTGAGAGATGTAGGTAAAAGAAATTATATATTTATATTGCTGTCCGATAAAAAACCGACATCAATCTGTAATATCTTAATAAGCAACCGGATATATGCTTTTGTTGTGAAAGGGGCTTATCTTGCGAGTTTGTTTATTAGGTTATTATGAGGTTTTCCCTATATTCCGCATTAGAAAAGATGTGGGGCTGTCTGCCCCGGACCCCGACATACTTTTCTTGTCTTGACACAAGAAAAGTATGCAAAAGAAG
>JBGXXV010000044.1:0-13842 GCA_041814825.1 Bacteroidota bacterium
AATACGGAAGAAACCTCATAATAACCCAATAAACAAACTCGCAAGATAAGCCCCTTTCACAACAAAAGCATATATCTTTATGTATATTAAGGTATTACTATTAACGTCAATTTTTTATCGGACAGCAATAATAGTAAATAACGAATATTGATAACTTTTGTATATATTTGTATTTCAAAACGGATTTTTATATTACTGTTTTATATCAAATAAATCATATCTATATTGTCCTTCTATATGTCTAACGATTTTATATTGGCTCACCGCAACGATAATGTTTCCGAACTTGCTTTGCGTTTGGCAGGCGATAGCAATGCCGAATATATTCTTCGACAGATAGAGGGGTGGCAGCGATTGCGACACAAAGTACCTACTTGGGCAGATAACGACCGACTACTTTATCCTCGTCGATTATCGTTGGAGCAGTGTTCGGGAGAGGAGACCGCTCGCTACAAAGCAGATTTGGTAAAACGTCTTTTACCGCAGGGAGTAGGCTCTATGGTTGACCTTACAGGAGGTTTTGGAGTCGATTTTGCTTTTATTGCTCCATACTTCAAACATTCGGTTTATGTAGAGCAAAACGAAGAACTCTGCCGTTTGGCATCTCACAACTTCTCTGTGTTGGGCATACAAGCCGATATTGTTTGTGCCGATTCGGTAGAGTATCTAAAAAATATGTCTCATACGGAATTGATATTTATTGACCCTGCTCGTCGTAACAATATGGGGCATAAAACCGTATTACTGCATAATTGTGAACCGGATATAACGCAGTTTTTGGAGATATTGCTTACAAAATCGACTGTAGTCTTGGTAAAATTATCGCCTATGCTCGATTTGTATCAGGCTGTTACTGTTCTCAACTCCATACAACATTCTGTGGCAGAGGTGCATATAGTGGCTTCCTCCGGCGAATGCAAAGAACTGTTGTTGGTGTTGAAAGCCGATGCCTCTACTCCACAGATATATTGTGCCGACGGCTCATCGCTTTTTACTTTTTATCTCGACGAAGAAAAACAACGAGCTCCCATAGCCCATACTCTCAAAAAATATATATACGAACCTAATGTAACGGTATTAAAAGCGGGGGCTTTTCAGAGTATAGGCAAACGGTTTCATTTGGAAAAACTTCATATTAATACTCATCTGTACAGTAGCGATACCATTGTGTCGGACTTTCCGGGTCGCTGTTTTCGATTGCTCTCGATTAATGGTTTTGGTAAAAAAGAGATAAAACCTCTTGTGGGTCTGTCGGCTAACCTTGCCGTTCGCAACTTCCCATCAGATGTTGCCTCAATTCGCGGTCGCCTCAAGTTACGTGACGGAGGCAATGAATATTGGTTTGCTACCACCTTAGCCGACAACAGCAAGGTAATATTGCGTTGCGAAAAAGTTTAATCCGCTGAATTATGCAGTTGCAAAAAAGAGGTGTCGTCGTCGTTGTACAACACTAAAAAAGGGACGTTTGTGAGGCGTCCCTTTTTGTTGTTTATAAGGTAATTACAGCTTTCTGAAAGGTGGTTTTACCACTTCGGCTTTTACCTCTTTGTTACGGATAAGAACAGCGATTTCGGTTCCTACTTTTGTAAATTCGGGTTTTACATAAGCCATACCTACCCCAATTTTAGCCGTAGGCGACATACAGCCCGATGTAACCGCACCGATAACATTACCGTTTCTATCGGTAATCTCGTAACCCTGACGCGGAATAGCCTTCTCTTTCATCTCGAACCCGATGAGTTTGCGAGTAGTACCGTTTTTGCGTTGCTCGGTGTAGAGTTCGCCGTCGATGAGATTTTTGCCTTCGGCAGGCTTTGTAATCCAACCCAAGCCCGCTTCGATAGGCGATGTAGTGTCGTCAATCTCGTGTCCGTACAGGCAGAAGCCCATTTCGAGGCGGAGAGTATCGCGAGCACCGAGACCGATAGGTTTGATGTCGAACTCTTTACCTGCTTCAAATATGGCGTTCCAGATTGTTTCACCGTACTGCGGATAGAAATAAAGTTCAAATCCTCCTGCTCCGGTGTAGCCTGTGTTAGAGATGATTACGTCTTTAACATTGGCAAATTCGCCAACTGCGAAAGCATAGTAAGGTATGTCGGCAAGCTTTACCGAAGTCAGTTTTTGGAGTACTTCGGTAGCTTTCGGTCCCTGTATTGCAAGCTGTGCAATATTGTCGGAGGCGTTTTCGAGAATTACTCCGTCGATTTTGTTGGAGTTTAGCCAAGCCCAGTCTTTGTCGATGTTTGCAGCGTTTATCACAAGCATATATTTATTTTGTTCGTAGTGATAAACAATAAGGTCGTCAACGATACCGCCTTTGCCGTTTGGGAAGCAGTTGTACTGTGCTTTGCCTACCGCGAGTCCGGCTATATCGTTGCTACATACGCGTTGCATAAAGGTAAGAGCGTTTTCGCCTTTAACCCAAAATTCGCCCATGTGAGATACATCGAAAACGCCCACACTATGGCATACCGCCAAATGTTCGGCATTGATGCCCGTTGGGTACTCGATAGGCATATTATAACCTGCAAATTCGTGCATTTTTGCTCCGAGAGCAATGTGTTTGTCTGTAAATGGAGTGGTTTTCATTATTAAATCTATCTGTTTTTATATTAAATTATTTTATTTATTCGCTACTATTTTGATAATGTTTTGTATAACCTCTGTGGCTTTTTGCATCGACTCTACGGGTACAAACTCGTATTTGCCGTGGAAATTGTGTCCGCCGGCAAAAATATTGGGGCAGGGTAGTCCCTTGAAAGATAACTGTGCTCCGTCGGTGCCTCCGCGTATGGGTTTTACTTTGGGTTCTATGCCTGCTTGTCTGATAGCCTCGAAAGCAGTGTCGATAATGTGTATCACAGGCTCTACTTTCTCTTTCATATTGTAATATTGGTCTTTTATATCGACAGAGGCTATATTTTGTCCGCAATCAGTGTTGATTTGCTCTACCATTGCTTGTATGTGAGCCTTGCGTTCTTCAAATTTATTGCGGTCGTGGTCGCGAATGATGTATGATAGAGTGGTCTTTTCCACATCACCCACCATAGATGTAAGATGATAAAAACCTTCGTATCCGTCGGTGTTTTCGGGAGTTTCGTTCTGTGGGAGTGAGGTAATGAATTTAGATGCTATCTTCATAGAGTTTATCATCTTGTCTTTGGCATATCCCGGATGAACATTTCTGCCCGAAATGGTAATCTTGGCTCCTGCCGCATTGAAGTTTTCATATTCGAGTTCGCCTATTTCGCCTCCGTCCATAGTATATGCAAACTGACAACCGAATTTTTCCACATCGAAATTGTGTGCCCCAAGTCCTATCTCTTCGTCCGGATTGAAGGCTACACGTACTTTGCCGTGTTTGATGTCGGGATTTTTAATAAAATACTCCATTGCCGTCACAATTTCGGCTATCCCTGCTTTGTCGTCTGCACCGAGTAGTGTCAGTCCGTTTGTAACAACGATTGATTGTTTAATGTATTTTTTGAGTTCGGGGAACTGCCTGGGCGACAGCACTATATTCTCTTGTTCGTTGAGTACTATTTCGCCTCCGTCGTAATTTTCGACTACGCGAGGCTGTACGTTTTCGCCACTCATATCGGGAGCGGTATCGAGATGTGCTATAAAACCTATGGTCGGTACTTCTTTGTCGATATTAGAGGGTAGAGTAGCCATCAGATAAGCTTTGTCGTCGAGCTCTACATCTTGCATACCGATGCTTTTTAGCTCTTCTGCCAAAATCTTGGCAAACTCCATTTGTCGCGAAGTACTCGGTACTGTACCCGTTGTATCGTCCGATGTGGTATGTATGGATACATATTTTAAAAATCTTTCGAGTAATGTCATATAATATGCTGATTGTTTAGTTGTATATTATTTATGCTAATGAAAATTTTTACAAAATTAGTCTATTTATTGTACAATACAAAATAAATTTACTAAATTTGCAAGTTGCAATATTGTAAATAATATATGAATTTAAGAAATATTATCATAGGTTTGTCTGTTATTATGTTATGTTCGTGTGTTGCCGGTAGAAGTCTTGCCAAAAGCGATATCGACGAGCTTTTATTTGGGTTCGGAGGTGGTTTTACGGGTAATGTTACTACATATTCGTTGAAAAAAGACGGTTCGATTTACAAAGGAGATGTTTTTTTGAAAAAAATATCTAAAAAAGAGCTATCCGATATATTTGCAAAATCTAAAATTTTAGCGGATTATCAATATAATAACCCCTCTAATATGTATCTTTTTCTTGTTATTAAGTCTAAATCTAATAAAGAGAATAAAATTGTATGGGGAATGGAGAATAAAGAGGTTGATAATAAGGTAACTGTGTTGTACGACGATTTGAAAAAGTTAATAAAATAAAGTGTATGAATATTTTGACTAAAAAAAATTATGTCTTGACTGTTTGCTTTTTGTTGTTGGCGGGTTATGTTATCGGTCAGGATTTAAGTTCTGTAGATGGTTTTAAGAGCTACTTAAAATCAAAGGAGTCCAATACACCAAAGGTTGTAAAATTTATTACCAAAAAGACCAAAGATGTAGAGAAACCCGCTTTTAGTATCAATAAAACCAATTTCGGTTCGTTTAGTAAAGATATTAAGAGTATAGGGGTTAAACAGGTAAGTGTTGAAGAGCAGTTGCACGGGTTGTTTGATTTTGATAAGAACTACTCTTTTGCACAAATGTCGCCCATAACGGACGAGCTTGGATTTGTTCACACCAATTATTTGATTTACTACAAAGGGTATTTGGTTGATGAACAGATGGTGATGGTTCATCAGAAAGACGGTGTTATAACAAGTATTAATGGTATTGTAAAGTCGCTGAATGACCCTATTATAAACGTTACTGTCTCCGACCAACAGGCGTTTGATACTGCCAGAGATGGTATTGCCACGGAGCAGTTGGTAGATGTTTTCCCGATAGAAACGGTTTTTGTGCGTTTGGAGGGCGACGAAGATGTATTCAGATTAGCCAAAAAGGTTAAGATATTCTCAATTCAACCATTGAAAAAATATTATGCCTATATAGATGCTCATACAGGCAAATTACTCAGGCAAATCAGCTTAATGTACTGCGGCGATGTAGAGGGGCAAGCTCATACATATTACAATGGTATGCAGACTATTACGTGCGACCATAATAATGGTGTATATAGACTCAAAGACAATGCTCGCAACATAATGACTTATAATGGTGAAAAATGGGACGGAGACGAAAAGGCTGTCCCTCCCGACAATTTGATTTATACCAATACCTCTGCCAATTGGGTCGATGAGGCTATGAGACCTGCGCTTCAGGTACATTGGGGAATAGAGAAGACTTATGATTACTATTTGAACGTTCATAAAAGAAAAAGTTATGACAACAACAACGCTCCGACATACAATATATATAACCCTGTTATAATGGATGTCAGAGATCAGGCTTTTAATGCAGCTGCTTTTTCGGGTTCGGGTATATTAATCTATGGACGAGGTGGAAAAGATGCAAGCGGAGTAACTTATAAACCTCTTGTGTTACTCGATATAGCCGCACATGAATACACACATATCGTAACATCGAGAAGCAATGGCGGTGGATTGACGTATTTTTCCGAATCGGGAGCATTGAACGAGAGTTTCTCGGATATTTTTGCCGTTTCTGTCGATTTTTATACGGGTATCAACCCAAACTGGATGATTGGAGAAAATATTATTTCCGACAGACCTTTCATTCGTTCGATGTCGGAGCCGGGCTCCGAAGAGCTTCCGGTATCACGCAGACAACCCGATACATATAAGGGTACATACTGGGAGTTTACAAGTGCAGACAATGGAGGAGTACATATCAATAGTGGTGTTCAAAACTATTGGTTTTATCTACTTTGTAAAGGCGGTACCGGCACCAACGACAAAGGCGATAACTACTCCGTAACACCCATAGGTATTGAGGCGGCATCTAAGATAGCGTATCGCAATTTGATTACATATCTCCCCAATTCGGCTCAGTATATAGATGCTTATTTTGGCTCTCTTTCGGCAGCCAAAGACATATACGGAGAAGGTTCACAAGAATATAAGTCGGTTATAGATGCGTGGTATGCCGTAGGTGTAGATAGCCTTATACCTACACCTTGTAAAGGCAATAAACCATTGTATGCCATCGAAAAAGCAGGCACATTTACCGACGGAAGCGGTGATGGGGTGTACAAAAAAAAACAGTAATTGCAGTTGGACTATAAAAAGTGCCGAAGATAAGATAATTCAATTGGAATTTGTGAATTTTGAGCTCGAAGGAGCCGATGCCAACGGCAATATGTCCGATTATCTTTCGGTGTATGACGGACTTACGGAGTCTGCTCCGCTTATTGGTAAATACTGTGGCAAAAACCTGCCTCCGGTATTGAGATCGACCAAAAATGCGATGTTCGTAACTTTCGTTAGCGACAACTCTGTTCACAGACAAGGATTTGAGGTAAAATATTCGGCAGTGATGCCTACTTCGATAAATACGGTAAACACAAACAATAATATCGTAGTGTATCCAAACCCTACCAAAGAGCAGGTATTTGTTAGTTTCAAAGAGGCGCAAGGTGTTGTAGATATTTTTGTGTATGATATTTGGGGTAAGATTGTAAAGAAAGTATCTCTACCACAGATATATACAAATGAAGAGATAAGTTTGAATGTAGAAGATTTGTCGTCGGGTGTTTATACTCTTAGAGTTGTAGGCGATAAGCTCAATATATCGGAAAAAATAGTTGTAAATAAGTAGAAACAAATAATAATTTTGGATTGATAATAGATTTATAGATAGTTCGACTGTAAGCGTCTGATTGTTAGGATAATCGTGCCGGGACTTGATATTAATATTTAATAGTAAAACGGTTTTGAGGTAGATGTTTCGGAAGAAATTAGGGCTATTGATATTGGCAAACTTAGCAATGGCGTTTATACGGAGTAAATATTAAATAGCTCGACTAATAGGGGCGAAAAACTAATCGTTAACAAATAATTGTGTGTAATTTAATAAAAAATAAATGGTATGAATAAATTTTTAAGAAAAGTATTTTTATTGTCTGTCTGTCTGTTATCGACAGTTGTTGTAATCGGACAAAATCTCGGCTCTATTTCGGAGCTTAAACAGTATTTGAACTCAAAGGAAAAACAACCTCCGAGAGTTTTAAAAGTTATCTCAAAAGACAAGAATGATAACACAAAGCTCACTTTTGATATTAATAAGACCAATTATGGCTCTTTTAGCAAAAACATTAAGAGTTTTAATATTACTCAAGCGAATATCGAAAAACAATTACACCAAATGTTTGGTCTCGATGCCAACTATTCGTTTGCACAATTAGCATCAACTACCGATGAGTTGGGTTTTGAACACACCAATTATCTTATTTATTACAAGGGCTATCTTATTGATGGACAAATGGTTATGGTTCATAAAAAAGATGGTGTAATAAAAAGTATTAATGGTATTGTAAAAGACATAAATAATCCGTCTAACACTATTTTGGTCACTGACCAAATTGCTTTTCAAACAGCATTGAAAGCGATGCAAGTAGATGATTTGGTAAACGAATATCCGATAGAAAATGTATTTGTTCGTTTGCCGGATGACGAAAATACTTTTAGATTGGCAAAAAAAATTAAGATTTTCTCTCTGCAACCTTTGAAAAAATATAATGTATATATTGATGCACAGACAGGCGAAGTTTTGAATAGCGTAAGTTTACTCCCTTTGAGTGATGTGCAGTGTACTGCTCACACATATTACAGTGGACAACAAAACATTACAGCAGACTATCATAATGGTACATATCGTTTGAAAGATAATGCAAGAAATATAATAACATACGATGGAACAAAATGGAATGGTACTTATGCCGATCCGTCGGAAAATTTGATATATACTAACAACTCTACCAATTGGTCGTTAGATTCTCTTAAACCTGCCTTACAGGTGCATTGGGGTATCGAAAAAACTATTGATTACTATTCATCTGTACATAATAGAAAAGGTTATGACGACAAAGGTAGTCCCGTACACAATATATATAATCCTGTTGTCTGGGATTATGAGGAGGCAAATATAAATGCAGCGGCATTGGTCGGTTATGGAATAATGGTTTATGGACGCGGAGGCTTGTCGAACGGTACTACATACAAACCATTTGTTGCTATTGACATAGCAGGTCATGAGTTTGCACATTTGGTAACAGAAGAGACTACCGGAGGAGGATTGGAATATCAAAACGAATCGGGGGCATTAAACGAAAGTTTTTCTGATATTTTTGGTGTTTGTATTGATTTTCATACAAATGTATCTCCAAACTGGACAATTGGTGAGGAAGTATTAGACAACAAATCTTTCATGCGTTCGATGTCAGACCCAAGTTCGGATCAATTATCCGAACTTGACAAACAACCGGATACTTATAAGGGTAAATATTGGGAGACTAGTTCTTTTGATAATGGCGGCGTACATACCAACAGCGGTGTTCAAAACTATTGGTTTTATCTGTTGTGTCAGGGCGGAAGCGGTACCAACGATAACGGATACACCTACTCGGTAACCGGTATTGGAATGAAGGATGCCGAAAAAATAGCATATCGCAATCTTATGAATTATTTGCCACGAAAAGCACGTCATATCGATTCGTACTACGGTTCGTTGGAGGCAGCCAAAGATTTGTTCGGTGAAAATTCGCAACAATACAAATCTGTGAAAGCCGCTTGGCTTGCCGTTGGTATCGATAGCTTACAGCCTCAGCTTTGTAGAGGAGAGAAGATATTGACCAACACTTCGGGAACAATCACAGACGGTAGCGGTACCGAACAGTATCAACCGCAAAGCGATTGTAAGTGGGTAATCAAAACTACGGCAGATAAAATAATCCAACTCACATTTACAAGTTTTGACCTTGAACGCGGGTCGTCCGATTATGTGGCTGTTTACGACGGAGCTACTACCGATTCTCCGATGATAGGTAAATATTCCGGTACCAATATGCCACCTGTGCTACGCTCTACATCCAACGCTATGCTTGTATATTTTGTTTCGGACAAGTATGTGAATAGACAAGGATTCGAGGCTAAGTATGAGTCTATTATGCCAACATCAACTGATATTATAGAAAACAACCGCTCGCTTGTGATTTATCCTAACCCGACAAAAGATGAAGTGTTTGTGAAAGTGGGAGCGGATAAAGGCCTTATAAATATTGCCGTTGTAGATATGTTGGGTAGAGTGGTGAAAAAACTCTCATACCAAACAAATTCGACAGGAGAGACTATTAATATTGATGTAAAAGATTTGAATGCAGGTGTTTATAATTTGCAGATAACCGGAGCTAATTTCAATAAAGTAGAAAAGCTTGTTATAAACAAATAAAATATCGGCAGGTAAATTATTAAATAAAATGTCGTAATATGGTTAGTTATAAAGAATTAGGGTTGGTCAATACCCGCGAAATGTTTAGAAAGGCGGTAAATGGCGGATATGCCATACCGGCGTTTAATTTCAACAATATGGAGCAGTTGCAGGCTATAATTAAGGCTGCGGCTACTACCAAGTCGCCTGTTATCTTGCAGGTTTCGAAAGGGGCTCGACAGTATGCGAATGCGACCTTGCTGTTGTATATGGCAGAAGGGGCTGTGGCTTATGCAAAAGAATTGGGCTGGGAAAACCCTCAAATAGCCCTCCATCTCGACCATGGCGATAGCTTTGAGCTGTGCAAATCGTGTATAGAGATGGGTTTCTCGTCGGTAATGATAGACGGTTCGCATCTTCCTTATGAAGAAAATATAGCTCTTACCGGAGAGGTTGTCGATTTTGCTCATAAATATGATGTAACGGTAGAAGGCGAGCTTGGTGTATTGGCAGGTGTCGAAGACGAAGTATCCGCCGAACACCATACATATACCCGTCCCGAAGAGGTTGTGGATTTTGCCACTCGTACGGGTTGCGACTCTTTGGCAATATCTATCGGTACATCTCATGGTGCCAATAAATTTAAACCGGAGCAGTGTACTCGTGATGCTAATGGGATACTTGTGCCACCTCCGTTAAGATTTGATATTTTGGAGGAAATAGAAAAGAGGCTTCCCGGTTTTCCGATTGTATTGCATGGAGCTTCTTCCGTACCGCAAGACCAAGTGGCCACTATCAATAAATATGGCGGTGCTCTCAAAGATGCTATCGGCATACCCGAAGAGCAGCTTCGCAGAGCGGCAAAATCGGCGGTTTGCAAAATCAATATCGACTCGGATAGCCGTCTGGCTATGACTGCCGCTGTTCGTGAGGTATTCGCTGCAAAACCTGCTGAGTTCGACCCACGCAAATATCTCGGTCCTGCTCGCGACAATATGGAGCAGCTATACCGTCATAAGATTGAAAATGTGCTTGGTAGTAATGGTAAAGCGTAGTTATTTATTAATTGACAAAAAGAATTTTAGAAAAATAGATATAGATGCTCACACGTTCATTACTTCGTACTAAGATAGCGCAAGTATTATATGCTAATATTCAGAACAACAAAGGATTTCAAGCCTTTGATAATGAATTGAAATTGAGTGTAAAAAAATCGTACGACCTGTATCATCTTCTATTGCTTTTGCCGCAAGAGATAGCCTTTGTCGCTCAAAAAGAGGTGGATAGCTATTCGTCAAGACTGTTGAAGACCGACCTAAGTATCGTACCGATTGCCAATATGGCAACACAAAAGTTTCCGCAACTGCTTGCTCAAAACGAGGCTTTATGCAGTTATGCACACGAAAACTCCATTTCGTGGGCAGGGTATGACGATGAACTCGGCAATATGTATCAACGATTGAAATCCGCCCTCTTCTTTGATAAGTATATCAAAGAAGAGGTGTTGGATTTTGAAACCGAAAAGACCTTTTGGCGTAAGTTTTTCCGCTCGAATGAGGTATTTGACCCCACTTTTGAGGATTTTCTCGAAGAGCTAAGTATATATTGGAACGACGATATGACTATAACATTGAGTTACATCGACAAAACCATTACCAAACTTAACGAGGAGAATATTGTGTCGTCGCCTCTTTTGCCTATGTATAAGGACGTCAATGAACAGGATTTTGTTTTCAAACTTGCACATTCAGCCTACCTAAAAGGCGATGAGTATGGCGAAATAATAGCCAAAATCGTTCCCAAATGGGATATAGGGCGTATCACACGTATGGATATGGTGTTGCTACGTATGGCAATAGCCGAATTTAAGGAATTCCCGCTTATACCTGTCGATGTTACGATTAACGAATATATTGAGATAGCCAAATTTTACTCTACCGACAAGAGTCATATATTTATCAATGGTATTTTGGATAAAATATCGAAAGATATGCTCGAAAGCGGTTCGATGATGAAGATAAAATAAATACGGGCAATCTGCCTGTAAAACAGTATTAACGTAAATGTCGGATAAATTGATTGTAGCCGGTCCTTGTAGTGCCGAGACCGAACATCAGGTGATAGATACGGCAAAACAGCTCTCATCTATTGGCATAACTCATTATCGGGCAGGGCTTTGGAAGCCTCGTACATTGCCCAATACTTTCGAAGGTTTGGGGCAGAAGGCACTCCCTTGGTTGCTTAGGGTAAAGCGAGAGCTTGGTATGCAAGTCGGCACCGAAGTAGCTAACAAAGAGCATATTACACTTGCTGTTAATGCAGGTGTCGATTTCGTTTGGCTCGGTGCTCGCACGGTTACCAATCCCTTTGCCGTGCAGGAGATAGCCGACAGGCTCAAGGATATGACCGTAGATATAGTGGTATATGTCAAAAACCCGGTGATAGCCGATATTGCCCTTTGGCTTGGTGCAATAGAGCGGTTGCAAAATGCAGGAGTAACCAGATTGGTAGCCGTTCACAGAGGTTTTCATACCGGCACTACGTCAATTTATCGTAATGCCCCACAATGGCACGTACCGATAGAGTTCAA
Source organism: Bacteroidota bacterium (assembly GCA_041814825.1). Taxonomy (GTDB): domain Bacteria; phylum Bacteroidota; class Bacteroidia; order Bacteroidales; family Paludibacteraceae; genus F0058. Next base: position 11,966 of record JBGXXV010000044.1, read on the forward strand.
ACGATTAAGACAGGATATACCGCTTCTATGCGACCCAAGTCATATATCGGGCGATAGTGCTTTGGTAGAACAGGTGATAGTTCAAGCCTCTAAACTGAATTACGACGGGCTAATGGTGGAGGTACACAACTCTCCAAAAGATGCTTTGAGTGATAAGAATCAACAGATTACACCCGAACAATTCGCCAAAACTCTCGATAAAATACACTTCGGTTCGACCGTTGATAACAATGAGATATTATCCGTATTCCGCTCACAAATTGATGAAATAGACAAGTCGCTTTTCGATATTATAGCCCAACGTATGGAGCTATCCGAAAAGATTGGGCTATACAAAAAGGCAAACGATATATCGGTGTTACAACCTGCTCGTTATGAAGAACTTCTGTCGAATAGTCTTACTTATGCCAAGCAGCACCAACTCAATGCCGATTTTGTAAAACATATTGTCGAACTTATTCACCAAGAGTCGATAAATAGGCAGTTGTAGCTATTGATTCACACAAGTTATTCTATATTATACACATTCTCGTAGCCCTTGTCTTCGACATACGGTAATTTCACGTTTATCCACCGTTATAATGCCCTCTGCAACGAGTTCGCCGATGGTGCGGGCAAGTGAGGGGCGTTGTACCCCGAAATACTCTGCAAGCTGTGTTTGATTGCGGTTGAGGGTAAAACTGCTGTGTTCCTCCGTGGTGTGGTCGAGTATGTAGCGTGCTATCTTCGATTTCAGGCTTTTGACCGACAGCATCGCCACCTTTGCCGAAAGGAATGTGGTAATGGTTGCTGTCAGTTGGAGAAAGTTGGAAAATAGAGTTTCGTTTTTCATCATTTCGAGTCGGAATTTTTCCTTAGATATAAGGTATATCACGGTCGGTTGCATTGCTACGACGGTAACGGGGAATTTCGGTTGGTCGGCATAGATAAACGCCAATGCCAACGGCACCACCGTATCGAGTATGTCGATGTTGATGATGTTGCCTTCGGGCGTCAACATCTCGGTACTTACCGCTCCATCTACCAACAGGTAGAGGTAGTCTATCTGGTTGTTTTGCGGGACTACGATATCCCCTTTTTGATACCGTTTTTTGGTTACGATGGTTCGCTCTATTATTCCGCCGAGCGTGTTATTATCAATACCTTTGAATAGTGGCGTCTGCCTTAAATCGTACTCTAAATTCATAAAATGGTCGAGGCTATATACAGTGGCTAAATTTTCGCACACCGGTTGCACAAAGTCTTACGGTGCAAATTTACTAAAAATTTTAATATAGCGTACTCCCCCCGCCATTGCATATAGCCTGTGTTGGGTGCAGGTAATTTGCCATTGCTCAATTCATTTTCCTTATATAATCACAAAACATCAAAATCTTATCTTTATTTTCCTTATTAAATAGTAAATGCTCAAAATCATTGGATTTATGTTGTAAATCTATTTTTTCTGCAGTTTCTATTAGTTTCGATTTCAGTTCCGTTAGATTGTGAACACCCTGTTTTTTAGTAAGAAAATCGTAATTGGGACTTGTTTGAGAAAGCAAAAACAAAACATCGTAAAAATCGCGTCCTTTTGCTCGTGAGAGTAATGCCGACAATTTCATTGCACAAAGTACGTCATCGGGAGGAACAGGAAATGAAATAAAAAAACCACAACCACTAATGGTCGCCATTTGAGGCGTATATTCAAACTCTTGATTTTGACTTTCAATCTTAATCAAAAATTGCTCCTCTTTATAAGCCGACAAACCCAAATCGAACAACAATTCAGGAAAATAAATTCTTGAACGAAAGGCGGTCAATTTTTCACTTTGCTTATCTCTGTTTTCTGCTTGTATGCCCGACCGTTTTAAAAACGTCAAAACCGCTTGTGACATTTC
>JBGXXV010000045.1:0-10852 GCA_041814825.1 Bacteroidota bacterium
AGAGCCGAACTTGTTCGAGCTATGCCGAGCGTAGGCACTGCCGTAAGGAGCTTCTTTTGCATACTTTTCTTGTGTCAAGACAAGAAAAGTATGTCGGGGTCTGGGGCAGACAGCCCCAATGAAATGATAAAATATTCCGATAGCCTCACGTCTTTTCTAATGCGTAATATATGGAAAACCTCATAATAACCTAATAAACAAACTCGCAAGATAAGCTCCTTTCACAACAAAAGCATATATCCGGTTGCTTATTAAGATATTATAGATTGATGTCGGTTTTTTATCGGACAGCAATGACTTTTTTTAAAGAGAGATTTTTTTGTTATATTTTTTTTTCGTAACTTGCGTATCAAAATTTCAATAAATATAACCCTAATTATTAACGATATACAAATTGAATATATAAAATGAGTTTTGTTCATTTGCACGTTCACAGTAGTTTCTCGGTTCTCGACGGAATGAGCCGTATAAAAGACCTTATAGATAATGCCATAAAATACGAAATGCCTGCTATTGCCCTTACCGACCACGGTTCGATGTATGGCATCAAAGAGTTTCTCGACTATGCCAAAAAGGTAAAAAATGAGGCAAAAGCAGAGTTGGCATTGGGTAAGATTACCGAAGAGGAGTGCAAAAGGATACAGGATTTTAAGCCTATATTGGGTGTAGAGGCTTATTGTGCTTCACGTACACTTTACGACAAGGATAAAAACAAAAAGATTTTCCTCGAACGTAAAAATAAAGATATAATAGTGGATATGAGTGGGTTTCATTTGATACTTTTAGCAAAAAACAAAAAAGGGTATCAAAACCTCTGTAAACTCGTATCTATCTCGTGGGTCGATGGTTTTTATTCAAAGCCTCGTATCGACAAAAACGTATTGGAGAAGTATAGCGAAGGTCTCATCGTAAGTTCTGCTTGTCTTGGAGGTGAGATACCTCAACTGATTCTAAACGACGAAATCGAGCGTGCCGAAGAGACCATTCGTTGGTTTAAGCGTGTGTTTGGAGACGATTTTTATCTCGAAGTGCAGCTACATAAACCTACACGCCCCGAAATAAGCCACGATACATATCATAGCCAGCTAAAAGTTAATGAGGTAATATTCGAGCTTGCCCGCAAGACCAACACGAAGGTTATAGCCACCAACGATGTCCACTTCGTAGAGGCAGAGCACGCCGATGCACACGAGCGTTTGGTGTGTCTTAGTACAGGTAAAAAAATTAGTGATACAGGCAGAATGGAATACACCAAGGAGGAGTATTTGAAGACTCCTGCTCAGATGATTGAGATTTTCAAGGAGCACCCCGAAACTATTGCCAATACGCTTGAAGTAGCCGATAAGATAATGCCTTTTTCGCTTGATTCTAATCCAATTATGCCAAAATTTGATATACCTGTCGATTTTGGCACTTTGGATAGCTACAAAGAGCAAATCTCCAACGAAGAGATTCTAAAAGAGTTCTCCAAAACCGCCGACGGCAATACTCTAAGCGAGGATAGGGCAAAAAAGCGAATAGAAGAGCTCGGAGGTGTCGAAAAACTACATCGAATAAAGCTCGAAGCCGACTATCTGGCAAAGCTGACCTACGACGGAGCAGCCAAACGTTACTCGGAGATTACGCCGGAGATTAGAGAGCGAATAGATTTTGAGCTGAATACCATCAAATCAATGGGTTACCCCGGCTATTTCCTTATCGTACAAGATTTTGTGGCTGCCGCCCGCAATATGGGAGTATGGGTAGGACCGGGGCGAGGTTCGGCTGCCGGCTCTGTGGTAGCCTATTGCTTGAAAATAACTAATATAGACCCATTCAAATATGACCTTCTGTTTGAACGGTTTCTTAACCCCGACCGTATTTCGCTACCCGATATTGATATAGACTTTGACAATGACGGGCTTTCGCAGGTACTCGATTGGGTTACTGACAAATACGGCAAAGAGTGTGTGGCACACATTATTAATTACGGGACAATGGCTACTAAGTTGGCTATCACCGATGTAGGACGTATTCAGGAGGTGCCTCTGAACGAAGTAAACAAATTCAAAAAAATTATACCTGATAATCTCGACAATTACAAAGATGAAAAAACAGGTAAAGCACCTAAGCTAAACATTAAGAATATTTTAAAGTATAGCAAAGATGTTCAGCGTGCTTGTAAAGAGAGTCCCGAGATTGCCGAGATGATGAAATATGCCGAACAGCTCGAAGGTACGGTACGTCAAACTGGTGTACACGCCTGCGGTATCATTATAGCACCCGAAGACTTGACCAACTTTGTACCACTATCCACTGCCAAGGACAAAACCAAAGAGAATGCCGAAGTACTTGTTACCCAATACGATGGACACGTTATAGAGCAGATAGGGCTGATAAAAATGGACTTCTTGGCACTCAAAACATTGTCGATACTCAAAGAGGCTGTTGCCAATGTTCGAAAATCGAAAGGTATTAATATAGATATTGACAATATAGATTGGAACGACAAGGCAACATTCGACCTTTTTTCGCAGGGCAATACCGTCGGGGTGTTTCAGTTTGAAAGTACCGGTATGCGAAAGTATCTCAAAGAGTTGCAACCCACCTCTATCGAAGACCTCATTGCGATGAATGCACTCTATCGTCCCGGTCCGATGGACTATATACCCGACTTTATCGACCGCAAACACGGACGAATGCCCATAAGTTACGATATTCCTGTTATGGAAAAATATCTGAAAGACACCTACGGTATCACTGTCTATCAGGAACAAGTGATGTTGCTCTCTCGCGAGCTGGCAGGTTTTACGCGAGGCGAATCGGATCAATTGCGTAAGGCTATGGGTAAGAAAATCAAAGGACTGCTTGCCGAACTAAAACCGAAATTTCTAAACGGAGGCGAACAGAACGGACATGACAAAAAGATATTGGAAAAAATTTGGGAAGATTGGGAAAAATTTGCCTCCTATGCTTTCAATAAGTCGCACTCGACTTGTTATGCCGTACTTGCCTATCAAACAGCATATTTGAAAACACATTACCCTGCCGAATTTATGGCTGCCAACCTCACGCTGAACAAAGGGAAAATAACTGAGGTAAATAAATTTATGGAAGAGTGTAAGATATTGAAAATACCCGTATTGTTGCCTGATATAAATGAATCCGAAATGCTTTTTACCGTAAATAAAAAAGGGGAAATTCGCTTTGGACTCGGTGGTATAAAAAATGTAGGCGAAGCCACAGTAGAGAGTATCATAGAAGAACGGAAAAACAATGGTAACTATAAATCTCTTTTTGATTTTCTCGAAAGAGTGAACCTCAAATCGTGCAATAAAAAAGCGATAGAGAGTTTCGCTCTGTCCGGCACGTTCGACTCCTTTACAGATATGAAAAGAGAGGATTACTTCCATTCGCCCGAAACTATCAACAATTTGCTTGATTGGGGCAGAAAATCGCAGACGGCAAAACTTTCGTTGCAAAATTCACTTTTTGGTGAAGAGGAGTTCGAAAACACTCCTCCTAAGTTTCCTAAGGCAGAAGTGTGGAGCGACCTGAAACGGTTGAATTTCGAGAAAGAGTTGATAGGCATCTACCTGTCGGCACATCCGCTCGACGACTACCGAAGCTATATCCGGTATGGTTGTTCGCACTCGATTGTAGAGATAAAAGCTATCGAAAATCAGCTTAAACAAGAGATGGATGCTATCCCGAATAATCAGATATTATCGGCAAAAATAAAGTCGAGACAGATAGATTTCTGCATCGGAGGTATTATTGTAAATACATCTATACAGACTTCACAAAAGGGTAATCAGTATGGAATATTTGTCTTGGAAGACTATACCGACCAGATAGAGTTACGCCTGTTTGACGGATTTAGGTACGACGAAAAGTTGTTTTCCAAATATGCCGAATTGCTCGAAAAAGATGAGTTCGTTATAGTTCGTGGCACTATAAAACCCGAAATAAAAGCAGATAAGGTAAATCCCGAAAAGATATATCGCAAAGTAGATATAAGTATCAAACAGATAGAACCTCTTAATAAAGACTCTAATTCGACACTCAAAAACCTTGTAATAGAGGCTCGATTGGATAATATCAAAAAACTTATGGTCAACAATTTGGTATCAGTTTTTGAAAGCAATCGCGGTGGCGTAGAGCTATCTTTCGATATTTATGACGAGGCAGACAATCAAAAAATTAACCTTAAAAGCGTGTATAAGGTTAATATCAACAAAGAACTGTTGGAACAGTTAGAAGAACTTGCCGACAGTAAGCAGATAGACTTTTCGATAAACAACAAAAAATATCAATCTATCAACTCCAAATCAGACGAAGACGAAGAGGTAATAGAGGAAGTCGCTTTTGACGATTAAATTTTCTGTCGTGTAATTCGGGGGAGGAAATGTACTTCCATTAAAGAAGTACATTTTTCACTCCAACCTACTTTACGCGTCTTATATTAGCTCCAAGTTGTGTTAGGCGTTGTTCTATTTCTTCGTAGCCACGGTCTATTTGGTCGATATTGTCGATAGTACTTGTGCCTTCGGCACTGAGGGCGGCTATTAGCAGGGCTATACCTGCACGAATATCGGGTGAGGTCATATTGTTTGCTTTAAGGCGAAATTTGCGGTCATGCCCGATGACAACAGCTCTATGAGGGTCGCACAGTATTATTTGGGCACCCATATCTATCAGTTTATCGACAAAAAATAGGCGGCTCTCGAACATTTTTTGATGAATAAGTACACTGCCTTTTGCTTGTGTCGCTACTACGAGCATAACGCTTAATAGGTCGGGCGTAAGTCCGGGCCACGGGGCGTCGGCTATGGTCATATTAGAGCCGTCCATAAACGTCTCTATTCGGTAGCTGTCTTGTTCGGGGATAAAGATAGAGTCTCCCTGTCGCTGGACGTCAATGCCCAAACGCCTGAAACTATCGGGGATAATACCAAGCTTATCGTAAGCCACATCTTTTATGGTAAGTGAACTCTGTGTCATTGCCGCCATACCGATAAACGAGCCAACCTCTATCATATCGGGCAATATACGGTGTGTAGTACCACCCAGACACTCTACACCTTCGATTGTAAGCAGGTTGGAGGCTATGCCCGTTATTTTTGCTCCCATTCTGTTGAGCATATCGCAGAGTTGTTGCAAGTAAGGTTCGCAGGCGGCGTTGTATATGGTGGTTTTGCCCGTCGCCACCACAGCGGCCATCACTATATTGGCAGTACCTGTAACAGAGGCTTCGTCGAGTAACATAAATGTCCCTTGGAGTTCGCCGGCGACACTCATCTCAAAGGCACGCTTTGGGGCGTTGTACTCGATGTCTGCACCGAGCTTTTGCAAGCCTATAAAGTGAGTATCGAGCCGACGGCGACCTATCTTATCGCCACCCGGTTTGGCAAAACGGAGCTTTTTCATCCTTGCCAGAAGCGGTGCTATCAACATTACCGAGCCTCGCAGACGAGCACATTTTTCCAAAAACAGTTCGCTATCCAAAAACTCTTCGTTTAGTGTTGTTGCTTTGAAGCTATATTTGCCTTTTTCTAACCGAACTACCGTTACTCCAATATCTTGTAGCAATAGTATAAGGTTTTTAATATCAAGTATTTCGGGGATATTTTCGATAATTACTTCCTCGGTAGTAAGTACCGTTGCACATATCACTTGAAGAGCCTCATTTTTTGCGCCTTGCGGCACTATCTCGCCCCTTAGTTTGTTTCCTCCCTCTATTATAAATGATGACATTATGTTGTTTTTTATTTGTTGAGTTTTAATTTTAAAAAAATATTTTGTCGGGTTATTCTCGACAAAAGTACAAAAATAAATTGATATACTATTTTCAAAAACAAAAGGCTAACCTAATATTCGGCTAACCTTTTTAAACTAATGAGATTACAAGCGGACTATTAGTGCCATTTTTTTATTTGATAATAGTAAATGTTTGTGATATATTTGTTTTGACCGCAAGGGTTCGTAGGTATATTAAGAATAGAACATAGAAATGTTATTTAATTGATTTATCAAATATACAAGTCTAATACAAAAAACACTCCGCAATCAACCATTTTTGATTAATTTTGCAGTAGCTATTGCACGTATATTAGTAGCTTGATTTATAAAGAATAAAGTATGTCGAAAAAAAATAAAAAAACTCTTCCTCTATTAGAAAATGTCCTTATTACCGATATAGCCGCCGAGGGTAAGGCTATAGCCAAAATAGATGATATGGTGGTGTTTGTTCCTTTTGTGGTACCGGGCGATGTGGTCGATTTGCAGATTACCAAGAAACGGAAAAATTATGCCGAGGCACGTGCCGTCCGTTTCGAGAGCTACTCTAACGATAGATGCGAAGCCCCTTGTGAACATTATGGTATTTGCGGTGGCTGTAAATGGCAGATATTACCATACGATAAACAACTTTTTTACAAGCAAAAACAGGTGGAAGACAATCTTGTACGCATTGGCAAAATAGAACTGCCCGAATTTCAGCCTATAATGGGTAGTCGTAAGGAGTATTTCTACCGCAACAAACTCGAATTTACATTCTCAAACCGCAAGTGGCTTACCGACCCGAACATTATTTCAGCCGACGAACAAGACCCGAATGCTTTGAGTGGTCTCGGATTTCATATTCCTAAGATGTTCGATAAGGTATTGGATATCAATAAATGTTGGTTGCAAGATGACATTTCTAATAGGATACGCAACGAGATACGTCGCTATGCTTTCGAACACGATTTGAGTTTTTTCGACCTACGTCGTCAAGAAGGATTTTTGCGAACTCTGATGATACGCAACACCGCAACAGACGAGCTTATGGTGGTTGTTGTCTTTTTTTTTGAAGATAAGCCAAAGATATTGAGTCTTTTAGAATATATAAAAGAGCGTTTTCCGCAAATTACATCGTTGCTCTATGTAGTTAATACAAAGGCAAACGATACCATTACCGACCAGCGTATAGAACTATTTTCGGGCAAAGACCATATAATAGAAACTATGGAGGGCTTACGGTTCAAAATAGGTGCTAAATCGTTTTACCAAACCAACTCCGAGCAGGCTTATAAGCTATATAGTGTGGTGCGAGAATTTGCTAATCTAACCCCCGAAACACTTGTGTACGACCTATATACGGGTGTCGGTACCATTGCCAACTTTGTGGCTCGCTCTGCCAAAAAGGTGATAGGCATAGAGTATGTCCCCGAAGCAATCGAGGATGCGAAGGAGAATGCTCGAATAAATTCGATAGAGAATGTTGAGTTTTTTGCCGGCGATATGAAAGATGTCCTAAACCGTCAATTCATCGAATATCACGGACAACCCGACGTAATTATTACCGACCCGCCACGAGCCGGTATGCACGATGATGTTGTGAAAACCATTCTCTTTGCCGCACCTAAAAAGATAGTATATGTAAGTTGCAATCCTGCCACTCAAGCACGTGATTTACAGTTGCTCGACAGCGACTATAAGGTAATTCGAGTACAACCTGTTGATATGTTCCCGCATACGCATCATGTTGAAAATGTGGTACTATTGGAGAGAAGATGAAAAGAGTTGCTCCTGATATTTTGTAAGCAACTCTTTTATAACCGATAGCTATTTGTAATACTTTCCGAATGCCGTTAAGCATAGTATAATCTTTTCCCATAATGCTTAAATTTTTTTGTCATTGATTGTCTGTATTATTTTGTCAATAGCTAACGTTTTTGAAAATCACCGAGATGAACGATTTTTTTTAAAAGAAAATTAGTGATAAAAATCTCAGAAAAAAATAGTATCTTTGTGTGCTTTTTCAACAGGCAGTGGCAGAAGATTTTGCAGCAGATTATCAGTTTGTTGCGGTTATGTTTTTTATGATATAATAAACAATAAATATAAATAAGATTCATCATGGATTTTGGCTTATCAAAAACTGAAGAACTTTTTTTGCAGATGATACGTGAGTTTGCGGAAAAAGAGGTAAAACCTTTGGCTGCCGAAGTGGACGAAGAGGAGCGTTTCCCCTTGGAGACTGTCGAGAAAATGGCAAAAATTGGTTTAATGGGTATTCCCATACCCACAAAGTACGGCGGTGCCGGCGGTACAAATCAGATGTACGGCATGGCTGTCGAAGAGTTGTCGAGAGTATGTGGCACTACGGGCGTGATACTCTCCGCGCACACCTCACTATGTTGTGCTCCGATACTCGAATCGGGTACAGAAGAGCAAAAGATGAAATACCTGCCCAAGCTCGCTTCGGGAGAGTGGATTGGTGCTTTCGGGCTTACAGAACCCAATGCGGGTACCGATGCCGCTATGCAACAAACGACGGCTGTACCCGACGGCGACAGCTACATTATCAACGGTAGCAAGATTTTTATCACAAACGCTATTTACGCACATGTCTATGTGATATTTGCTATGACCGACAAGTCGCAAGGCAACAAAGGTATCACCGCCTTTATCATTGAGAAAGGCACACCCGGATTCTCTATCGGTAAGAAAGAGAAGAAGATGGGGATACGCGGGTCGGCTACTACCGAACTTATTTTCGAGGACTGTCGCATACCGAAAGAGAATATGCTCGGACAGATAGGCAAAGGTTTCGGTATAGCAATGAAGACGCTCGACGGAGGACGTATTGGTATAGCTGCTCAGGCATTGGGTATTGCTCAAGGTGCTATGGACGAGACATTGCGATATACCAAAGAGCGTAAGCAATTCGGACGTAGCATATCGCAGTTTCAGAACACGCAATTCCTGCTTGCAGAGCTCGAAACCAAAGTACAGGCTGCCCGTCTGCTGGTTCGTAGTGCGAGCTACAAAAAAGACAACGGCATACCATACTCGGTAGATGCTGCTATGGCCAAACTGTTCGGTGCAGAGACGGCTATGGAGGTTACCACCAAAGCGGTACAGTTGCACGGAGGTTATGGTTATACACGCGAATATCCCGTGGAGCGTATGATGCGCGATGCCAAGATAACAGAGATTTACGAAGGCACTTCGGAGGTGCAGAAGATGGTTATTGCAGCTAAGTTGTTGAAGTAACCGTCTTTAACTATATTTTAAATTTAATATACTTGGAAATTCTTGTTGGCAAGTTAGGATTACATTTGTTTCTTGGGTATATTAAATATTCTATTATTATTAAAAACATATCAGAAAAAAATTGTAACTAAATGAATATTATAGTTTGTATCAAACAAGTGCCGGATACTACGGAGGTGAAAATCAATCCTCAAACAGGCACTTTGATTCGTGAAGGTGTGCCAAGTATAATGAACCCCGACGATAAAGGCGGATTGGAATTTGCCCTACAACTCAAAGACAAGTTTGACGCACATGTTACTGTTATCACAATGGGGTTACCACAAGCTGATGCTATACTTCGCGAGGCTTTGGCAATGGGTGTTGACCGTGCCATATTGCTAACCGACCGTAAGCTCGGGGGAGCCGATACTTTGGCAACATCGAATGCTATTGCCGGTGCACTGCGTACTCTGGAATATGACCTCGTTATTGCAGGTCGTCAGGCTATAGACGGCGATACCGCACAAGTGGGACCACAAATAGCCGAACATCTCGACATACCACAGGTATCGTATCTCGAAGATATCGACTTCGACGGCAACAAAACCTTTACCTTACGCAAGCAGACCGACGACGGTTATCAGGTACTTCAAATGGATGCTCCTTGTCTGGTTACCGTATTGGCATCGGCTGTTAAGCCTCGTTATATGAATATGAGAGGAATAGTGGAGGCATATCAGAGAGAGGTGGAGATTTGGGGTGCCGACCGTATCGACGTCGCCGAAGACAAAATAGGTAAGGCAGGCTCGCCTACAAGTGTTATGAAAGCTTTCCCGAAAAGTTTGAAACCCGCCGGAGCCACATTCGAGGTGTCGGCTGAGGAGGCTGTGGAGATAATAGTCGAAAAACTTAAAGAACGACACATTATTTAACCTTTTAATACGAAAAAATATGGATATTTCTCAATATAAAGATATATATGTTTTTGTAGAACAACGCGATGGAGTAGTGCAAAGCGTAGGATTTGAGCTTTTGGGTAAAGCTCGCGAACTTGCCGACCGTGTTGGCGAAAAAGTAGTAGCCCTTATTTTGGGCAAAGGTATATCGGACAAGGCTCAGGAACTTATTGCTGCCGGTGCCGACAGAGTTTTGGTCGTGGACAACGACCATCTGAAAAGCTACCTTACCGAGCCTTATACACAGGCTGTAAGTCAGATTATTCTTGAACAGAAGCCCGCAATATTACTGCTCGGTGCTACCATAATCGGACGCGACCTCGCTCCGAGGCTCTCGGCACGTACCAACACAGGTCTTACAGCCGACTGTACTCAACTCGAAATAGGCGAAAACGGCGAACTCCTAATGACTCGTCCCGCATTTGGTGGCAACCTCATGGCAACCATTCTTTGTAAAAATCATCGCCCGCAGATGTCAACGGTGCGTTCGGGTGTGATGCAACGGATAACTCCCGACTCATCGCGTAAAGGCGAGGTTGTAAACTATAACATCAACTTCGATGAGGAAAAAATAAAACGTGTACGTATAGTAGAGGAGGTAAAAGAGTGCAAATGCGTTGCCGATATTGCTGAGGCGAAAATTTTGATTGCCGGAGGACGCGGTGTTGCCAATGCCGAAGGGTTCGATAAGTTGAGAGCATTGGCTCAAACTCTTGGTGGCGAGATAGCAGCTTCTCGTGCAATGGTCGATGCCGGAGTAATCGAACATTGTGCCCAGGTAGGACAAACCGGCAAAACGGTTCGTCCCGAGCTGTATATTGCTTGCGGTATATCGGGAGCCATTCAGCACTTGGCAGGTATGGAGGAGAGCGACTATATCATCGCTATCAACC
>JBGXXV010000046.1:0-13876 GCA_041814825.1 Bacteroidota bacterium
ATGGCAAAAGCGTCACTCAAATGATGGCAAACAAGTATTGCCTTACCAAACTCATAGTTAGCCAAAACTTTCTGTATGTTTTTCATACCCGCATAACAAGGTCCGCACCAGTCGCCTGTAAAATCTTCTATTACAGCTGCATCTCTTTTAACTGTTGTAGGCTTTTTATCGGTTACCGTTACTGCACAAGTAGCTGTCTTTTGACCATCTTCTGTAACTACCGTGATAGTAGCAGTACCTGTGTTAATAGCCTTTACTTTACCGGCTATATCTACCGTAGCTACCGTAATATCGGAAGACTCCCATGTTACATTTTTATTAGTAGCATCTTCGGGAGACACAGTAGCGGTAAGTTCAGTTGTGGTTCCTATGTCCAAAGTGAGAGTTGTCGGGCTCACTGCAACACCTGTTACTGCTATATTATTTACTGTTACTGCACAAGTAGCTGTCTTTTGACCATCTTCTGTAGTTACTGTGATAGTAGCAGTACCTGCCTTAATAGCCTGTACCTTACCGGTTGTATCTACCAACGCTATTGTAGTATCGGAAGACTCCCATGTTACATTTTTATTAGTAGCGTTTTCGGGAGTTACTGCCGCTGTAAGTTCAGCTGTGGCTCCTATTTGCAAAGTGAGAGTTGTCGGACTCACCGTAACACCTGTTACTACTACATTTTCAGGTCCGTTAGGTTTACAACTATACAAAATAGTTGCCAAAGCAGTCAGCATCATCAAAAATTTAAATGACTTTTTCATAACATTATTTTTTTATTATTTAACAATATATTTATTTAATCTTTTTTATGGTAGCATTATGTACTATATTTTTCGGCATATCTGTTGTAGTTGTCGAAAAATGATCGGTTACAAAAGCAACTACATACATTTTAGAAATATCCGAGGCAAACTTTCCTATCTTTTCGGGAATGGTGTATGTGTATTGTTTTAAGAAATATCCCGAGGTTACACTAAGAGTTTCGCCCCAAGCACCGTCTGCGGACAATACTTTTCGCAAAGCGTTGCGGTGTGCATAATTACTACCCCCACCGGCCTGTTTGGCAATAATACTGTCTTGGACAAGATATACATTAAGTCTTGCATTAGGGAAATCTTTGTGTAACTTACCCAAAACATCTACTTTAAGCTCTTTGGTATCTTCACTGTAAGTTGTTTTGAGGGCAATATCTACCGAGTTATCTAATGCCAACTGTTTGTCAACCATCTCTTTTGTAAGAGAACTTGGGTGAAAATTAATGGTTGACCCATATACCCCGGATGTTCTATTAAGCATACAAGACGGGATACCTTCTACTTTATAAGCATCAGCCAAAACTTCGCTTTCCGATACGGCAAAATCGTCGCTTACATGATGGCAAACAAGTATTGCCTTACCAAACTCATAGTTAGCCAAAACTTTCTGTATGTTTTTCATACCCACATAACAAGGTCCGCACCATGTAGCAGTAAAGTCTTCCAACAATACACCTCTTGCGAACTTAACATTATCATCAATAACGATAACGGTTACATTGCAGGTAGCAGTCATAGCTCCATCTTCCGTTTTTGCCGTAATCGTAGCACTTCCTTGGGCTACACCCGTTACAGTGCCGTTATCCACTGTAACTACCGCAGTATTGGAAGACTCCCATATTACATTTTGGTTCGATGCATCGCTTGGAGACACAGTGGCTACAATTTTAAAACTTTCGCCGATAGGAATGAACTGCTCTTGTGTGTCGATAGTGATACCTGTTACAGGTATTGATGTCGGTCCGTTAGGTTTACAAGAAACGAAACCAATCATTACCAACACTGCCATAAGCAGACTTAAATTGATTTTTTTCATAAATTTTGAACTCTTTTTTAAATAAAATATTAATAATAAAGTTACTTTATCTTTTTGATTATAGTATTGTGTACTATATTTTTCGGCATATCTGTTTTAGTTGTCGAGATGTGATCGGTTACAAAAGCAACTACATACATTTTGTTCGGTTCTGTGGGGAAATAACCTATTTTATCGGGCATAGTGTAGGTATAGGTTTTCGAAAAATCTCCGACCGATACGCCGAGAGCTTCACCCCAAGCACCACCAGCAGACAACACTTTTCGCAGAGCGTTGCGATGTGCATAATAACTACCCCCACCAGCCTGAGGGGCAATGATACTGTCTTGAACAAGATATACGTTAAGTCTGGCTTTGGGTAGCTCCGACAACAACTTACCTTCTACCTCTATTTTAAGTTCTTTGGTCGATTCGTCGTAAGAGGTACGCATACCGATATGTACCGAAGTCTCTGCCTCCAACTGTTTTTTTAGTATAGTAGCCGAAAGGTCCAAAGGATGGAATGGAATTGTAGGACCGAATACTTTTGTCCTATTTACCATACAGTCGGGGATCGTGGCTATATCATAAGCAGCTTTCAAAACAGCACTTTCCGATATGGCAAAATCATCATTATGATGATGACAAACAAGCATTACGCGGTTGTCAAAGTTCTTTAACACTTTTTGGATATTTTTCATTCCATCATAACAAGGTCCACAATAATCTGCCGTAAAGTCCTCTATAATAACACCTTTGGTAGTAAAAAAAGATTTTTCTTCAACTGTTACTTGGCATGTTGCCGTTTTGTCGCCATCGACAGTAGTGGCGGTAATAGTGGCAATACCTGCTTTGATAGCTTTGACTTTACCCGTAGCATCTACCGAAGCAATATCCGAAGCATTCGATTGCCATGTGATATCTTGGTTTGTAGCTTCGGCAGGCTCAATAGTTGCAACGATAGTAAACTCTTCGCCTTCCGAGAGTGTTTTTTCCGTAGGATTGAGGGTGATACCCGTTACACTGATTGCTACGTCACTAACATTTACCACACAAGAGGCAGTCTTGGCACCATCGACTGTGGTCGCGGTAATAGTGGCAGTACCTGCTTTGATAGCTTTGACTTTACCCGTAGCATCTACCGAAGCAATATCCGAAGCATTCGATTGCCACGTAACATCCTTATTGGAAGCGTCGCTTGGCTCAATCGTTGCAGTAATAGTAAATTCATCTCCTACAACAAGATTTTTTGTGGTGGGCTCAACCGTAACACCTTGTACAGCTACTTTTTCGGGTTGGTTGGTTTCTTTACAAGAAACGGAAAAAATCACCAACGCAACTGATAGTAACAGTTTAAAGTTTAAAATCTTTCTCATAATTTTCTAAAAGTTTGATTAATTATTTTATGTATATCAAAAAAAATTCTCACTTTATTTTCTTTTTAATCACGTTGTGGACAATATTCTTGGGCAAATCGGCAGTGTCGGTCGAATAGTGTTCCGTAACAAATACCACAATATACATTTTGGATATATCAGTAGCAAATTTACCTATCTTATCAGGTACAGTATATTTATAGGTCTTCGAAAATTTGCCGACCGATACACCAAGTTTGTCGCCCCACAGACCTGCGGCAGACAATACAGCTCTTAGAGTATTGTTATGTACAAAGTTGTTGCCTCCGCCACCACTCTGAGACGACACAATACCGTCTTGTAGGAGATATACGTTGAGCCTTGCTTTCGGATAACTTTGCAACAAATTGCCGACAACCTCTACTTTGAGTTCTTTGGTGGTTGCATTATATGAGGTCTTAGCCCCAAGATGTACCGTAGCAGGTATTGCCAACTGTTTGTCCAAAGCATCGGCTTTGAGGCTATGAGGCGAGAAAACAAAGCCCGAACCGTAAACTGATTTGGTTCTGTTTACCATACAAGAAGGTATCCCCTTTACTCCATAGGCTTGGTACAGACTATCGCTTGCCGGGATTACAAAATTGTCACCTCTGACATGGTGGCAAACAAGTATCGCTCTGTCTTCGTAGTTTTGCAAAAGATTGTCCAGATATTTAAGTGCCGGATGGCAATATGGACACCAATGAGCCGTAAATTCTTCTATCATAACGGATTTTACCGTTACAAGAGGTATATTATCTTCGACCGTTACCACGCACGTTGCATTTTTTGCTCCGTCAACAGTAGTAGCCGTAATAGTGGCTTTACCTATTTGTTTGGCGGTTACTTTGCCAACAGAATCTACCGAGGCTATATTGGGGTTGCTCGTCTGCCAGCGAACGGACTTATTAGAAGCATTGCTCGGCTCTATTACCGCTTTGATAGTAAAAACTTCGCCAACAAGAAGTGTCTTGGCAGTAGGCTCCACCTTTATGCCTTTTACACGTACAACAGTATCGCTAACGGTTATCAGACACTTAGCAGTCTTGGCACCGTCAACAGTAGTGGCTGTAATGGTGGCTTGCCCCGACTTCTTGGCGGTTACTTTGCCAACAGAATCTACCGAGGCTATATTGGGGCTGCTCGTCTGCCAACGAACGGACTTATTAGAGGCATTGCTCGGCTCTATCACAGCTTTGATAGTAAAAACTTCGCCAACAAGAAGCGTCTTGGCCGTAGGCTCCACCTTTATGTCTTTTACACGTACGACAGTATCGCTAACAGTTATCAGACACTTAGCAGTCTTGGCTCCGTCAACAGTAGTGGCCGTAATGGTGGCTTGCCCCGACTTCTTGGCGGTTACTTTGCCAACAGAATCTACCGAGGCTATATTGGGGTTGCTCGTATGCCAACGAACGGACTTATTAGAGGCATTGCTCGGCTCTATCACAGCTTTGATAATAAAAACTTCGCCAACAAGAAGCGTCTTAGCCGTAGGGGTAAGTTTGATATCGGTTACCGCATTCTCTTTTTTACAAGAGGGCAACAACAAGATGATTATCAATACTATCAGATTAATATTAAAAAATTTTTCCATAGACTTCATTTTCACATAAAGATGTTTTTAGTCGGCAAAGATAATAAAAAACTTAATAGTTGCTATCTTTTTTTAGATATTTATCAAAATTTTTTATGACCTCAAGCCCTCTTTGTACAATATCATTTTGAGTATTTATAACTTTATAAAAATCGCCTTGCTCATACAGATTGCGAGCCACAATAGCTTTTATTTGGAGCAAAATCAGTTGTTTGGATTGCTCTACCTGCTCGTCTTTTACCTCTATTTCGGCCTCTTTGGCAGCCATTATCAGTTTATTTAAAAAAGAGTGCGGTATCTGATAGTTTTTATCGTACGCCTCAAAAGTAGCATACTGTCTTTTTATGTTTTTTTCTTCGGCTTCGGTAAAACTCAATATCTCTTGATTAAAAATACCCTTGGCAACGATATTTCTATAAAAATCGGTAACCTTTGTGGTATCAAGAGGCACAAATACGTCGGGCATAATGCCGCCACCGCCATATACCGTTCGTCCGTATACGAGAGTTTTGAATTTCAATGAGTCGGGGAAAGATATGCTGTCGGTATATTGCAATTCGCCGTGTTTTTTTCTCTCCAAAAGCTCTTTTTGATACTTATCTACCCCTCCGCTATAAGGCTTTTGGATATTCCGACCGCTTGGGGTGTAGTACCTCGCAATAGTAAGTCGTATCTCAGACCCATCGACAAGGTTAAAAGGTCGCTGTACCAACCCCTTACCGAACGAACGGCGACCTACCACAACGGCTCTATCCCAATCCTGCAAAGCACCTGCCACTATCTCCGAAGCAGAAGCCGAATACTCGTCGATAAGCACTACCACATTGCCTTTAAATTCGCTATCCGTTTTGGAATAAAAGCTCTGTTTCTTATAGTTGACTCCTTGTGTATAAACAATCTCTTTATTTTTGGTCAAAAATTCGTCGATAATATTGACCGCCGCATCCATCAGACCGCCTCCATTAGACTGTAAGTCGATTATGAGCGATGTTATACCCTCTTTTTTTAATTTTTCAAAAGCATCTTTAAACTCCTCGGTGGTAGTGAGCGAAAAGTTACTTATATTGATATAACCTACATCGGGAGCTATTTTATATGCTGCCTCAACAGAATATAGCGGAATTTTATCGCGAGTAATAACAAAATCTATCGGAGACTTCACTCCTTTGCGGACAATACTTACATTTACCTTAGTGCCTCTTTTGCCCCTCAACTTCTCCATTATATCGCTTGTCTGCATCTTAATGCCCGCTATGTTTACTCCATCTACTGCTATTATTTTGTCGCCCATAAGTACTCCTACCTTTTCGGCAGGACAATTACGTAACGGATTTACTACCAGCAATGTGTCTTTTTGCATCTGAAACTGAATACCTATACCGTCGAAACTCCCTTTCAAAGGCTCACTTGCTCTCTGTACCTCTTTGGCAGGGATATAAACGGAATGCGGGTCTAAATTTTCGAGCATACCATTAATGGCATATTCAACAAGTTTTACATCGTTTACTGTATCGACATAAAATTCCTTTATGGCATAAACGATTTGATTCAACTTATGATATTGCTCCTTGGATATCGGCATTTGGGCATACAAAGCATTACCCAAAACCAACAAAAATAATGTAATCTTTTGTTTTTTACTCATACTTTTAAGACTAAAAATTTTACAAAAGTAAAAATTTTTTATTTAAAAATTTTAATAAAATGATATGTGAGTATTATTGCCAAACAGTCGATTTACCAATCTTTTGTACCAAGAACGACTGTTTATTGATAAAAGAAAAAAATCATTATCTTTGCAAAAAAAATTAACAATATTTCGACATGCAACAGTCAGAACGATTATTTTTATATAAACCGAGTTTAAAAAAGATAATAGTAGATATAGCTGCTTGGGTACTTACTCTTATTGTTATGTTAATTTGGCGATTATCCGCCGAAAAAGCCTCTATATTAAATTATGTATATGTATCGGGATATATACTTGTTTATTGGTTTATAGTGGCTTACTGCTTTCGGCGGTACAGACATAACGGCACATACAAGTTTACAAACGAGCTGATAATAGTACTTATAGTATCTGCGATAGTGTATTTAACCATATATTTCGGTGCGGAGCATATAGTTATATTTCAAAACGTATCAATATATGTTATGACATCAATGGTTATCGTAATGTTTATTGTCAGTTATACGATTATTCTCATATATCAGTTTTATCGCTATGCGACCAATATGGACGAAGAACTCCCACAAGCAGAGCCTCGTATTGAAGCAAATGTTATCAAACAACCCAAGAAAATAGGAGTTAATGAACTTGAAGACATAAGGAATGAAATAGTGGCATATACCGACCAAGAGTCATTGGATTTTATAGAAAAAAACATAGAGTTAGACTCTTCGAATACAAAGGTTTTTGCCTCTACTACTCTATTCAATTTCAATACAATAAGGCAATATCGTTACAGCACATTGGTAAATCTGGCAAAACTCAATTCGCTTCGTGGTATCAATCTGTTTTTCAACAAAGTGAACGAAAAGTTGCCTGACAACGGATTGTGGTGTATATGTTACGAATCCATCGAACAGCTCCGCGAGAGAATAAACACAAAATATCCTCCTGTAATAAGGCAAGTGATGTCGCTATTTTACTTTTTTACCAAAAGAATATTGCCTAAGATACTTCTAACAAGTCGATTATATTTCGATATCACCAAAGGTAAAAATCGTTATTTTTCGCACACGGAGATACTTGGCAGACTCTACTACTGTGGTTTCGAGGTGGTCAGCGAATGCAAAACTCAAAACCTAAATTGGGTAGTGGCACGACGCAAATCTATGCCACAACATCTTGTACATAAGCGTTACGGTATAATTATAAAATTGCCGCGTGTATGTAAAAACAAAGAGATACGCCCTATATACAAAATGCGTACAATGTACCCTTACGCCGAATACATACAAAGCTATATGTACCAGAAAGCCGGTACGGACGACATAGGCAAAATCAAAAACGATATGCGTATAACAGGCTGGGGACGTGTGTTTCGCAAATTCTGGATAGACGAACTGCCAATGATATGGAATCTGCTGAAAGGCGACCTCAAACTCGTAGGAGTACGTCCGCTTAGTATGGCTAATTTCAGCACATACCCACAATACCTTCAAGACAAACGTACCAAAGTAAAACCGGGACTTATACCGCCTATGTATCACGACTTACCCAAAAGCGACCAAGAGTTTTACGATTCGGAAGAAAGATACATAGACAAATACCTAAAATCGCCTATAAAAACAGATGTTCAATACTTTTTCAAGGCACTTTACAATATTTTTATAAAAAAAGCAAGGAGTCATTAAAAAAACACCTTTCCACAATCATCAGATTATTAATTAATTGCAAAAAATAACGCATTTTTTTGTTTTTTTTCTCACTATTACTATTGTTATTTAAAAAAATTGTATTACCTTTGCAGTCCGATTTGAAAAGATAATTAGTTTTATAAATTTTTTCATAGAGGCCCATTCGTCTATCGGTTAGGACGCCAGATTTTCATTCTGGAAAGAGGGGTTCGATTCCCCTATGGGCTACAATATTTTAACGATAAAAATTTGTTTTAGAAAAATGGCAAATCATAAATCATCTATAAAAAGAATTCGTCAGATTCAAAAAAGAAAATTGCATAACAAATATTATGCAAAAACTGCTCGTAACGCTGTGAGAAAACTACGAGCTACTACCGAGAAAGCCGTTGCTGTCGAATTTTTACCTAAAGTATCTGCAATGCTGGACAAACTTGCCAAACGCAATATTATACATAAAAATAAAGCAAGTAACCTCAAATCGAAGTTAGCTAAATACGTTAATAAACTGGGATAATTTTAAATTTTTCATATTTGTTATATATGCAAGAGACTATTACTGTGGAATAGTCTCTTTTTGTTTGTAAATATCTGTATATAGGGGGCAATACCGATTGGATTGATAAAGAATGGTTACATCTAAACTCACTTTTTCCGTTTTTCTCTTCTAAGTACTCGCTCTATTAGGGGACGTACATCTTTTTTGTAGTGGAAGAAAAACATCTTTTGGTCTGACTTCTCCTTCGGGCTCCTCGCCACAAACACCTTCTCCATAGTGTATGGGTCGATGCCTGTGTAGTATATCTCGGTGGCAAGGGTCAAAGGCGTAGGCGTAAAGTCTTGTACCTGTTCAAGGCGGAAGTTGAGCTTTTTGGTCTCCTCCATCACACCTTTCATATCTTCGACCGTGCAATAGGGTAAGCTCGAAATAAAATATGGGATAATTTGCTGGTTTAGTGCATATTGGTCATTGATACGTTCGAAAATTCGATTAAAACGGACAAAGGTATCGAAAGACGGCTTACGTATCGCCTGCAACACACGAGGTGAGGTGTGTTCGGGAGCCACTTTGAGCCTGCCCGATACGTGATGGCGAATCAACTCTTCGGTATAGTGCTTTAATCCCTCATCTACTTCGGGGTTACCTGTGGAGTGCAGTAACATATCGTAACGTACACCGCTACTGATAACGCTCTTTTTAATGCCTTCGAGTCTATCGACTTTGCGGTATAGGTCGAGCAACGGGCGATGGTCAATATTTAGATTTTTGCAGACTTTGGGAAAGATACACGATGCACGTACACAACGCTTACATATATCGAAGTTTTTGCCTTTAAGTCTGTACATATTTGCCGACGGTCCTCCGAGGTCGCTTATATAGCCCTTGAAGTCGGGCAGTTGTATCACTTTTTTGACCTCCTCCAATATGCTACGCTCCGAACGAGATACCACAAATTTGCCCTGATGTGCCGAAATGGTGCAAAACGAGCAACCTCCAAAACAGCCTCGATGTGTGTTTATCGAATGTTTTATCATATCGTATGCAGCTATGGTTTTGCCCCGATACTTGGGATGTGGCAGTCGCGTAAAGGGAAGCTCATATACAGAGTCGAGTTCTTCGGTAGTCATCGGTTCGTTGGGCGGATTTATCACCACAAAACGTTTGCCTGTGGGCTGCACAAGCGTAGAGGCAGTAAACTTATTCGACTGTTCCTCGAATATCCTAAAATTTTTTGCAGACTTACGACGGTCGCACTTGCAGTCTTCATACGAAAACAGTCTTATAACATCCTCTTTTTCGGGTATTTCGTCGGCAATGTAGCCAACCTGCGACAGAGCCTTACACTCCTCTACTCCACCACCGGTACGAAATACCTCTACTATACGTCTAATA
This sequence comes from Bacteroidota bacterium, assembly GCA_041814825.1. GTDB lineage: Bacteria > Bacteroidota > Bacteroidia > Bacteroidales > Paludibacteraceae > F0058. The sequence goes on from JBGXXV010000046.1 coordinate 10,073, forward strand.
GTAGTTTCACCCATTCCATATACCAAAATATCGGCTTTGGAGCTATCGAGTATGGAGGGTTGTATGCAGTCGTCCCAATAGTCGTAGTGCGATATGCGACGGAGCGATGCCTCTATACCTCCTATTATTACAGGAGTTTGCGGATAAAGTTTTTTTAGAATATTGCTATATACGATAGTGGCGTTGTCGGGACGAAAACCTGTCTGATTGTCGGGTGTATATGCATCGTTGCTACGAAGGCGTTTGTTGGCGGTGTAGTGATTGACTTTCGAGTCCATACAACCTGCCGAGATGGCAAAAAACATATTTGGCTGACCGAATTTTTTGAAGTCACGCAGGTCGTCTCTCCAATTTGGTTGCGGCACTATGGCAACACGCACTCCCTCAGCCTCCATCACACGTCCTATGACAGCACTGCCAAAAGCGGGGTGGTCAACATAAGCATCACCGGAGAACAAAACCACATCGACGGAGTCCCATCCGCGAAGCAACATCTCCTTTTTAGTCGTTGGCAACCAATCTGTTAGCGAATATCTTTGCATCTTTATTTATGATGTAGCCTGATAACAAAGCGGTATAGGCAAATATTAATTTTTCGAACAACAAAAGTAGTAAAAAATCGACACATAACCTCTTATCAATTTGAGGATATAACTTTTTATCAATTTACTATTCGGAGAGGTATTACAAAAACAAAAGTTTTTTAGTAACTTTGTGCGTTTTTTCGGAGCCATAGAATGATTTTTAGGTAAAATACAATATAATGTTTTGGACAATCCAACTATTTACCGTCTATATAGCAAATATTAAAAAAAACAAACACTTAAAAAATAAAACAATAAAAAATGATGAAAAGAGTATTTTTATATTTTGTAACTTTTTGTTTAGCAGCCCTTAATAGTCAGGCTCAAGATTTGATAGTAACAAACAACGGCAATTCTATCAACGGTAAAATCACACAAACCACAAACGAGCATGTCTATTTTACAATTAAAGACGAAAATGAGAGACGCAACACTATGCTGCCTATAAATCAGATTATTACGCAGCAAAAAAATGACTATTCGGGCTCCGACTCACCTAAAAATCAAAGCATAAGAGATTTGTATCCGCGTTTTAGATTTGCCGCCGATATCGGTTGGCAATATAGAACAGCAAAGACTGCATCAAATCTATCGACCGAATGGAAAAACCATATAAATAAGATGCGTCACGGATTTCATTACGATGTTCAAATAGGATTTTTTTTCAAAAAATTTATGGGATTTGAGGCTGTTTTTTCTCAACAAAGGTTCGGTAACACGAGTGAAAAAATCACCTTAACGGATACATACGGAGATTATATCGGCTCCGGTACAATAAGAGAAAGAATATTATTCAACTATTATGGAGCAAACTACTTACTCAGGCTTTTTGACGCTAAGAAAAAAAACTGTTTGCTCTTCTCCGTAGGATTTGGCTATATGAGCATCGATGATAGACTTATTTTCAATGACTACTATAATTTTAGACTAATCGGTGGTACATTAGGTTCAAGCATATCAATAGGCTACGATATAGGTCTTTCGGAACGGTTGGCACTTGGTTTCAAAGCCTCATTGATGGGTGGCACTGTCCGACATTTTAAACAAATAGTAAATGGCATAACCACCAATCACACTCTACCGGAGGGTGAGGCCGAAGGGCTCGGCTCAATAAAACTATCTGTCGGGCTACGATTTAACAAATAAAAACCTAAAAAGATGTCATTAAAAAAAACAATTATATTGAAACTCTCTTTTACAAAGTTAATCAAACAAAACACAATATATTAGATGACCAAAGGCTTATACCGCATTACAAAGCACGAACGCCTTACCGATAGTATCTATCGACTTGTTGTAGAAGGCGATACATCGTCTATCCTACGCTCTGGACAGTTTGTAAATATCGAAATTGAGGGGTTCTATCTTCGTCGTCCTATCTCAATAAGCGATTACGGCAACAATACGATATCGCTTATTTACAAAGTGGTAGGCGAAGGCACAGAGGCTCTTACACACTATAAAGTGAATAGAGAAATAGACCTACTCGTAGGTCTTGGCAACGGTTTCGATACCGATATTGCATGCAACCGACCGCTTGTAATAGGTGGAGGTGTGGGTATCCCACCACTATTCAAACTCACAAAAGAACTTATCGAAAAGAGGAAAAAACCGACCGTAATATTATGCTTCAACAAAAAAGAGGATATATTTTTATATGACGAATTCAAGTCGCTTGGGGTTGATGTCTTAGTAACAACAATAGACGGTTCTTACGGAACAAAAGGATTTTACTCCGATGCTATCAGGGAGAGTGGTGTTAAGTACGACTATTACTACACTTGCGGACCGTTGGCAATGTTGAAAAATATACATTCGACTCTTACCGTTCGGGGACAGATTAGTTTCGAGGAGCGTATGGGTTGCGGTTTTGGGGGCTGTATGGGATGCTCACACAAGACAAAAAGCGGTTACAAACGTGTGTGTACCGACACTATTATCGGTTCTGATGAGGTATTATTCGATTAATAAAAAGTTTAAGCACAATGAACATAAAAACAGAGTTATGCGGACTACCGCTCGACAATCCTATAATTCCTGCAAGTGGCACATTCGGTTTTGGACAGGAGTACAAAGATTTCTACGACCTCAACATACTCGGCTCTATATCGATAAAAGGTACTACTCGTGATGCTCGTTTCGGCAATCCAACGCCACGTATAGCCGAATGCAAGGCAGGTATGCTCAACGCGGTAGGATTACAAAATCCGGGTGTTAAGGCTGTTGTCGATAGAGAGTTGCCCGAATTAAAAAAAATATACTCCAAGCCAATAGTGGCTAATGTATGTGGCTTTTCGCTCGATGAATACGTTGAGGTGGCAAAATTGATGAGTGAGGTAGATAATGTAGGCTGGATAGAGCTAAACGTGAGTTGCCCCAACGTAAAACACGGCGGAATGTCGTTTGGTACAGATGCTCGTTGTGCCGCCGAGGTAACAAGTGCAGTGAAAGCGGTATCGAAAAAACCTGTTATCGTAAAGCTTTCGCCCAACGTTACCGACATTACCGAAATAGCTCTTGCCTGCCAAGATGCGGGAGCCGATGGACTTTGCCTTATCAACACGTTGCTCGGTATGAGGCTCGATTTGAAAAGCCGTAAGCCTGTACTGGCAAATGTTACAGGCGGTTTTTCGGGCGATGCTGTCTTCCCCATAGCACTAAGAATGGTTTACCAAACCGCCAAAGTGTGCAACATACCAATAATGGGTTGTGGCGGAGTAAGTACGGCCCGCGATGTCATTGAGATGATGATGGCAGGGGCATCGGCTGTACAGGTAGGTTCGGCAAATCTTATAAATCCATTCGCAAGTAAAGAAATTATAGAGGCTCTGCCCAAAGAGATGAAAAAACTCGGAATCGAAAGTCTAACAGATATTATCGGGGTGGCATTGTAAAAACATAGTCGTCTGCCAATCAAACAATTGCAAATAGCACTCAAAAATTAATACCCCACATTAAAGGAGTTTATTTTATCAAATGAAATACAAAATAATATATTAGTGTCCGATAAAAGTTTTTTGAAAAAATTTAGGGTGATAACTTTTTGAATTTCAGTTTTTTGTTTATAAAATTTCATTACTGTACAATATATTATCAATCGTCCCAAAGCTCTAATTCGGGTTTCTTCTGGTTTAGGTTGGGGCTATCCGCCCCAAACCCCGCCCTTACTTTCTTTTCTTGATAAGAAAAAGAAAGTAGGCACTTTTGCGATTAAGCGAGG
>JBGXXV010000047.1:0-14879 GCA_041814825.1 Bacteroidota bacterium
CTTTTCGAGGAGGCACCCGCCGATGCCGATATAGTGATAGGAGTACCCGATTCGTCGCTCAGTGCTGCCATCGGATATGCAGAGGCGAGCGGTATCCCCTACGAACAGGGATTGGTGAAAAACAAATATGTAGGCAGAACATTTATTCAGCCCTCGCAGGATATGCGAGAAAAAGGGGTAAAGATGAAGCTCTCGGCGGTACGTTCCATTGTGAATGGCAAACGTGTGGTACTTATAGATGACTCTTTGGTACGCGGTACCACTTCGCGACGTATAGTAGCCCTTTTGCGCGAAGTAGGGGCAAAAGAGATACATGTCCGTATAGCATCGCCACCGATTACACACCCATGTTTTTACGGAGTAGATACCAGCACATTCGACGAACTTATGTCGGCTCATAAAAATGTAGAGCAGGTGCGTCAATCAATAGGTGCCGATACATTGGCGTTCCTTTCGCAGGAGGCTCTATATAAGTCGGGCAACCGCAACGAATTATGTCTGGCTTGTTTCAGTGGCAGATACCCTACTGCATTGTATCAAAGCATTACCGAAGCAAACAAAGACGGTAAGTTTTAGTGGATAATTTTTTTGTGGAATGAAAAGCGAGCAGACTCACCGAGAATGCTCGCTTCCGTTTGTATGAGCAGATATGGGCTATCCAAGTTTTATGTCGGCTTCGTCGAATATATTGCCTTGAATATCAAGTGTCTAATCCTATGATTTGCCTCCTCTCTTGTAAACATTTTTATTACTGTGATATAGAGGTTGTCTCGAAACTACAAAAAATGAAAACTGTTTTATAACTACGGTCTAATGTATTATGTACGGCGGCTTTACTGTTAAAATTTTGTGTTCCGTGATTAATTAATAATATTTTTTGTACCTTTGATGTTCGAAAAAAAATGAATGCTTATTTGATTTAATAGAAGTATCTCTATATAAATGAAAAATCTTTTTATATTACTAAAACGTTTTATTCCTTCGTATAAAAAATACGTTGTATATACTTTTATATTCAACTTTTTAAGTACTATCTTCAATCTATTCTCATTTGCTACTATAATACCGATTTTGCAGATAATATTTAAAATAAATACGGATACACACGACTTTGTAGGCTGGAATTTTTCTAATATTGATAACACTATCTATTCGATAAAAAACAATGCAATGTATTTTATCGAAAATCTGATAGCCGTAAATGGCGAATTGGTAGCGCTTTGTATTCTTGCCGGATTTTTGGTGGTAATGACTTTGCTCAAAACAGGCTCGGAGTATTTGGCAGGTTCGATGTTGATACCCGTAAGGACCGGTGTACAGAGAGATATTCGCAATAAGATATATCGTAAAATAACAGAATTGCCCATAGGGTATTTCAACGAAGAGCGAAAAGGCGATATTATGAGTAGAATGATGGGAGATGTCAATGAGATAGAAAACTCCATTATGAGTTCTCTTGAAATTATCTTCAAAAATCCTCTTTTGATAGTGGTTTATATCGTAATGCTTTTTGTATTAAGTTGGAAACTGACACTTTTTGTGATAGTGTTGCTCCCTATAAGTGGCTGGTTGATAGGTACTATTGGTAAAAATCTAAGAAAAACCTCTTTGGTCGGACAGCAGCAGATGGGTACAATGCTTTCGCAGATAGAGGAGACACTCGGAGGAATACGCGTAATAAAAGCATTTAATGCCGAAAAAAAGTTGATTAACAGATTTGCAAAAATAAATGAACAGATACGTACCACATTCGGCAAAATCAACCGCAGACATCTATTGGCACACCCTTTGGGAGAGTTTTTGGGTACAATCGTTATTTGCGTACTTCTGCTTTATGGCGGAATGCTCATTTTAGACAATACAAATAGTCTTGATGCTCCTACTTTTATATACTATTTGATAGTATTTTATAGCGTAGTGCCTCCTTTCAAAGATTTGTCGAGAGCTTCGTACAATGTACAAAAGGGTATGGCATCGCTGGGACGTGTCGATGAGGTATTGAATGCCATTAATCCTATTCAAAGCAAAGAGAATATTGAAGTTAAAGCATTTGAGTCTGCTATAGAGTTTCGCAATGTATCTTTCAAATATAGCGAGGCGTGGGTGTTGCGTAATATCAACCTAACTATAAAAAAGGGGCAGACTGTAGCTCTGGTAGGGCATTCGGGGTCGGGTAAATCGACTTTTGTGGATTTGATACCTCGCTTTTATGATGTGGTAGAGGGAGAAATTTTGCTTGACGGTAAAAATATTAAGTCTTTAAATATTACAGATTTACGTAACCTTATGGGGAATGTTAATCAGGAAGCGATACTTTTCAACGATACTTTCGAGAATAATATTACTTTCGGAGTGGATAATGCTACCGACGAGCAGATAGTGGCAGCTTCTCGTATAGCCAATGCTCACGATTTTATAACGGCTACCGTAAACGGTTATCAGACCAATATCGGCGATAGAGGAGGTCGCCTATCGGGAGGACAACGTCAGAGAGTGTGTATAGCACGTGCCGTGCTAAAAAACCCTCCTATAATGATACTCGACGAGGCTACTTCGGCTCTTGATACTCAATCGGAACGTCTTGTACAGAGTGCTTTGGATAGTTTGATGAAAAATCGTACATCAATAGTGGTAGCCCATAGACTTAGTACTATACGCAATGCCGATTTGATTTGCGTATTTAGTGATGGAGAGATAGTAGAAAGAGGTACTCACGAAGAGTTGTTGGCTCTAAACGGGCATTATAAACAACTGTGTGAGATACAGAGTTTTAAATAAATTGATGATTGTGTTATGAATATTAAGGTGTTGGGTGCTTGTTGTACGAGCTGTAATGCTACTTTTGAAAACATAAAGAGGGCTTCGTCTATTATAGATAAAGATATAGAAGTAGTTCAGGTCGATAATGTTTTAGAAATATTGAAATACCGCATAAGCAAGACGCCTGCCGTAGTGATAGACGATGTGATTGTAAGTGTTGGTAAAGATATAGATTTTGAGCAGGCTAAATTATTGATTTTGAATAATAAAAAATAATTGTTTTTAAAATGAGATATTCCAAAAATATATTTTTAATAATAGTATTATTCTTAATATCCTATGTGTGTGCGTATTCACAAATGGATATTAGGATAGGGCAATGGCGAAAACATTTGGCGTATAACTCTACCGACGGTATAGCTGTTGCTAACGATAAGGTTTTCGCAATAAGCGGCGGGTCGTTATACTCTTTGGGTAAAGAAGACAACTTTATCGAGACATACTCTAAGATTGATGGTCTGTCGGACAACAATGTAACTATCATATCGTACTTAGACAAAGAGCGTGTCTTGTTTGTCGGTTACGACAACGGTAATATCGATTTTTTTTCCGACAATAAAGATATAATCAATCTGCCCGATATATACAATAAAAATATTAGTGCCGACAAAAAGATAAATGAAGCCTTTTATTACGAGGGTTATCTCTATTTGGCAATGCCTTTTGGTATTGCGAAAATAGATGTGTCGAGAAATGAAGTTGCCGACACATACTATTTTAGAGACAGCGATGGAGCGTATATGAATGCTTTGTCTATATTTGTTATTGACAATGATTTTTTTGTTACTACATCTGAAAAGATTTTTAAAGCTCCCGTAAAAGGTGCTAATCTTGCTAATTTTGCCAATTGGCAGGAGCTGACAGACGTACCGACAGGAGGTAATACAAAATCCGTAACCTACCAATCTAAGATATATCTGCTTCAACCATCGGGAAAGGTCAGTGTTTGGTCTTACAATAGTTGGACAACAGATGTGTATGGCGATGTTATTAATATCAATGTCAGCGACGGAGTGTTATTTTTTATCAAAGACAAATCCGTTGAGTTTTCACAGACACTGTCATTCGACTTTCAACCACAAATGGTCGTTTATGACAGTAGCAGTTCGAAAATATGGATTGCTGCCCGGAATAAAGGCATAGGTAAAATATCGTATAATAATGTTGATGAAAGAGATTATTACAAACCTGACGGCGGACCTGCGGTAAATGATATTTGGAGAATGCGTTCCGTGGGCAATAAGCTTTTTGTAGTCTCAGGAGGACGTTGGGATGTGCCGTATGGTACTCCGGCAAATGTTATGATATTCGAAAATAATCGGTGGACTAATATCTTACAGAGCGATATTCAACAACTTGGAGCAACTGCTCACGACTTCTTGGATATAGCTGTGGATGCGGCAGACAACAAGCATTTTTTTGTTTCGTCGTGGGGTAGCGGACTATTTGAGTTTAAGGACGACAAACCATATAAATGGTACCACTCAGGCAATAGCATTATGGAAAACAATTTGGTAGGCAATATATTGTTTGATAACAATCGAAGATTGTGGCTTTCGAACCCTATGACATCGGCTTTTATAAAATATGCAGAAGAGTTACCCTCCGGAGATTATACGATAAAACCTATTACGGCAGCCTCTTCTCAGTCGGTATGGACTACCTCCGATATTTTGATAGATGACACCGACCCAAATTATAAATATCTCGTGGTAACGCGCGGACATTCCAAGTTCGTGGCTCTCAACGATAAAGGCACAGCCGATACAGGTGATGACGAAGTCTTTATGACGTCTCAGTTTATAGACCAAGACGGTAGAGTTTTTCGGGCAGAACATTATATGTGTGGTGTTCAGGATAAAGCAACCGGTTCGTTGTGGATAGGTACTACCTCCGGACCTGTAATGTTGCCCAATCCTCGAAATATTTTTAGAAGCGATTATCGCTGTCAAAGAATCAAAATACCTAATAACGACGGAGAGAATAGTGCAGACTATATGCTTCCGAATGAAGTAATTTCTACCATTGCCATAGATGGCAACAATCGTAAATGGATTGGTACCGAAGGTTCGGGGGCATATCTTTTGAGCGAAGACGGGACAGAGACCATTTTGCACTTTACCACCGACAATTCTCCTCTTTTGAGCAATTGGGTACGTACTATCAGCATCAATCCGGATAACGGAGAGGTTTTTTTCGGTACTACCAAAGGGCTGATTTCGTATCAAGGCGATGCTGTCGAGGCTAATGAGTCTTTCGGCTCTTTGCATGCTTTTCCCAATCCGGTACGTCCCGATTATGACGGAGAAATCACTATAAAAGGACTTGCCGAAAACTCGGTGGTAAAAATTACCGATGTACAGGGACGACTTGTCTTCGAGACTTTTGTAAAAGGAGGAATGGCTGTATGGCACGGCAAAGGCATCGACGGCAAACGTGTAGCTTCAGGAGTTTATCTCGCTATATGCAATACTATTGACGGTTCGCTGCATGGTATTGTGAAGATATTGATAATAAATTAAATCATAGTTGTTAGATATATAATTTGTATAAAGGTTGGTTGTAAACTAATAGGTAGATTTAATTAATTTATTATATCTAAAAATAAAATTGTAATTTTGCATTTTTAAAAATATTAGACTATTTATTACGAAAAATATTATATGAAGATAACGTTTCCCGATGGCTCTGTAAGAGAGTACGACAAAGGCACAACAGCTTATCAGATAGCCGAAAGCATATCGCCCCGTTTGGCGGGGGAGGTGCTTGTGGCTTCGGTAAATGATCAGATACGCGACCTTAACCTTCCAATCGACGAAGACAGCACCATAAAGCTCCACAAGTGGGACGACCCTGAGGCAAAACACGCCTTTTGGCATACCTCGTCGCACCTTATGGCCGAAGCTCTGTCGGAGGTATATCCGGGTGTGAAGTTTGGTATCGGACCTGCTATCGAAAATGGCTTTTACTACGATGTAGAGTTGCCGCAAGGTGTCGTTATAAAAGAGGCCGATTTGGAACGTGTCGAAAAGAAGATGTACGAGCTTGCATCGCGTAAAGAGTCTCTCAAACGTGCCAATATTAGTAAGGCGGACGCAATGGCGTTTTTTACCGAACGTGGCGAACACCTCAAAACCGAACTTATATCCGAACTTGCCGATGGTACTATTACCACTTACACACAAGGCAATTTTACAGACCTTTGCAGAGGTCCTCACTTGCCTTCGACCGCCGAAATTAAGGCTATAAAACTGCTATCGGTAGCCGGTGCCTATTGGCGTGGCGATGAGAAACGTCCGCAACTTACTCGTATCTACGGTATTACATTCCCCAAAAAGAAATTGCTCGACGAGTACCTTGTGCTTTTGGAGGAGGCAAAAAAACGCGACCACCGCAAGATAGGCAAAGAGATGGAGCTCTTTACTTTCTCCGAAATGGTAGGCAAGGGACTTCCGCTTTGGTTGCCGAAGGGTACCGACCTACGTTTGCGACTTGAGAATTTTTTGAAACAACTGCAAAAAAGATACGGTTACCAACAGGTTATAACCCCACATATAGGAGCAAAACAGCTTTATATTACCTCAGGACACTGGGCAAAATACGGCAAGGACTCATTCCAGCCGATACAGACACCGGAGGAGGGCGAGGAGTATCTGTTAAAACCGATGAACTGTCCTCATCACTGTGAGGTTTATAAGTCGTCGCCACGTAGTTACAAAGATTTGCCTTTCCGCTTGGCGGAGTTCGGTACGGTCTATCGCTATGAGCAAAGTGGTGAGCTACACGGGCTTACAAGGGTACGAAGTTTCACACAAGACGACGCACACCTATTCTGTCGCCCCGACCAAATCAAAGAGGAGTTTATAAAGGTAATGGAGATAATTCTTATTATTTTCAAGGCTTTGAATTTCGAGAATTTTGAGGCTCAAATATCGCTTCGCGACAAAGATAACAGAGAAAAATATATCGGCTCCGACGCTAATTGGGAAAAAGCCGAAAGTGCTATTGTCGAAGCATGCGAGGAGACAGGACTCAAAGCCGTTGTAGAGTATGGCGAGGCGGCTTTCTATGGTCCTAAACTCGACTTTATGGTAAAAGATGCACTCGGCAGACGTTGGCAGCTTGGTACTATTCAGGTCGATTATAACCTGCCGGAGCGTTTCGAACTCGAATACACCGGAGCAGACAACCAAAAGCACCGCCCTGTAATGATACATCGTGCTCCATTCGGTTCTATGGAGCGTTTCGTGGCGGTACTCATAGAGCATACGGCAGGCAAATTCCCTATATGGCTCACACCCGAACAGGCTGTGGTATTGCCCATATCCGAAAAGTTCAACGAATATGCCCAACAAGTTGCATCGCGACTTAATATTCTTGATGTCAGAGCAATAGGCGATTTTAGAGACGAAAAAATAGGTAGGAAAATTCGCGATAACGAACTTAAACATATCCCTTACCTACTTATAGTCGGTAATGAAGAGGTTGATACAAATACCGTTTCCGTCCGTCGTCAAGGACAGGGAGATATGGGTAAAATGGGTATTGATGAGTTTGCCAAGATGATTAACGACGAGGTAAAAGAGATAATAAAAGACTTTTAACTCGACAGCATAATAATTTAGCACATTAAAGTTGATATTGTGTAGTTTTTTTATATCTTTGTCTTTTTATTTGAAAAAAATACAAGACTTTATAAGAAATCTTTCGCTATCAATACGATTTATAAAAACAGTTATTTTTTTGAGTATATGAAAAAATTAATTTCGATAATAACGATAACATCTATTTTTGTATCATGTAGCAGTTATCAGAAGTTGTTGAAAAACGGTACCGATGACCAGCGATTTGAGGCTGCCAAGAGTTATTTTCTCGAAAAAAAGTATGACAAGTCATCTACGCTATTTAGCGATTTGATTTCGGCAAACGCTTTTAGTGGCAAAAAGATGGAAGAGGCTATGTTTTTGTTGGCAGAGTCATATATGGGAATGAAAGACTACTATTCGGCAAGTGTTTGTTATGCGGACTATATCAAGTCGTTCCCCAGAGGTGAGTTTGCCAGAGACAGCAAATATAAGACGGCATACTGTTATTATCTCGATTCGCCCGATGCACGCCTCGACCAGACAGCTACACATAATGCAATAAATGCTTTTACCGAATATATACAGATTTACCCCGACGGCGACAGAGTACAAGATGCTTACCAATATATCGAAGAGTTGAACAATAAGTTGGCTTACAAAGGCTATTTGGAGGCAAAACTCTATTACAATCTCGGTCTATATTTGGGTAACAATTATCGTTCGGCTATTATATCTGCCGAAAATACCCTAAAACAATATCCCGAAACCAAATACAGAGAGGACTTGTCGTTTATGATTTTGAAATCGAAATATGCCGAAGCCAAGCACTCAGTATCGGATATGTATAAAGAGCGATTTTCGGAGGTAATAGACGAATATTACAAATATTCGTCAGAGTTTCAGAACTCAAAAAATATCAAAGAGGCAGAGAAGATGTTTATCGAAGCCAAAAAACAGACCACAAAATAAGAATAATTAATAATCAGTTTTAAAAACATAAAATGGAAAAGAAAAGTACGGCAACACCCACAACTACTATTACAAGAGACGTAAAAGCATTGTCTTCGGAGATAGGCAACATATACGAAACAGTTGTTGTTATAGCCAAAAGAGCAAATCAAATTAGTGTTGATACCAAACATGAGCTTGAAAGCAAACTGCAAGACTTCAAGTTGTATAACGACAATCTTGAAGAGATAAATGAAAATAAAGAGCAAATCGAAGTATCTCGTTATTACGAAAGAATGCCCAAAGCAACGCTCAAAGCTATCAAAGAGTTTGAAGACGGCAAAGTGAAATATCGCAATCCTCTACAAACCAAAGAGATAGAGTAGAGAAAGTTTTTTTTTTACTTATCGACTCTTTTATATCATAATCAATAAAAGTTAATCAAATATATGAATCTGGCGACTTTTGTAACGGACAAAGCTCATAAGCGGGGTAAACACAATATTTTATATTACAAAGTACCATCGCTTGACCAGTGGAATAGCCTTACATGGACTGAACTTGAGCAAAAAGTGGATATTATAGCCAAAGCTTTGGTCGCTTTAGATGTTGAGGAGCAGGATAATATCGGAGTAATATCGCAAAATATGCCTCAAAATATTATTGTTGATTTTGCTGCTTATGTCAATCGTGCTGTTGTAGTGCCTATGTTTGCTACCCTGTCTCCTTCGCAGATTTCGTATATAGTGAACGATGCCGATATAAAACTACTCTTTGTGGGCGAGCAACCTCAGTTTGATGCCGTTTTGGAAGCTGTAAAAGGAGAAAATCCCGTAAAAAGAATTGTAGTTTTTGACGAAACTGTCGATTTGCGTGGCTGTAAAATGGCATTTTACTTCTCTGATTTGTTTAAGACAGGAGAGGAGAACGCAGAGAATGCAAAAATAGTACGTCAACGCCAAAAACGCTCATCGAAAGACGATTTGGTAAATATTCTTTATACATCGGGTACAACAGGCAATTCGAAAGGGGTAATGCTATCCAACGAGAATATTACCGAAGCAATACGAATAAATACAGATAGACTGAAACTCAAACGAAGAGCCAAGTCAATAGCTTTTTTGCCTATGTCGCATATTTTCGAGCGACTTTGGGTGTATTTATGTCTTTTCAACGATGTAAAGGTATATCTGAATATCCAACCCGGCAATATACAACAGACAATCAAGGAGGTTCGTCCCAACTATATGTGTGCTGTACCACGTTTTTGGGAGAAGGTATTTATCGGCGTAAATCAAAAAATAGAGGAATATACGCCATTCAAGAAAGCCCTTGTGGCATGGGCTATAGCCGTTGGTAAGATTTATAATATTGACTATTTACGAATAGGCAAAAAGCCTCCTTTATCAATAAGGCTAAGATACAAAATAGCCCACACTCTTATTTTTAGCAAACTAAAAAAGATACTCGGAATAGAGAATGTTATATTTTTCCCGGTGGCAGGTGCTGCTATGTCCGACAAACAGGCATCGTTTTTTATAAGTATAGGTATTCCGATACTTTATGGATATGGTCTTACAGAGACGTCGGCTACTGTATGTTGTTATCCGTTTAGAAACTATACAATAGGTTCTATCGGTACGTTGATGCCTGATATCCAAGTGCGTATCGGCGACGATAACGAAATACAGGTAAAAGGCAAAACCATTACCAAAGGCTATTACAAACGACCTCAAGAGACACAAGAGGCTTTTGTGGACGGGTGGTTTCGTACGGGTGATATGGGTAAATTGGAAGGCGATACCATATATATGACCGACAGACTAAAAGACCTTTTCAAAACATCGAATGGCAAATACATCTCTCCACAGGCAATAGAGATATCGCTTACCTCCGACCCATATATCGAACAGGTTGCCGTCATAGGCAACAACCGAAACTATGTTACTGCTATCATCTCTCCGTCTATGGCTCTGCTCGAAACCTTTGCCAAGCAAAACAATCTACAATATGAGCGTATAGAAGAGATATTGCAACACCCTCTTGTGGTAGCTCTTTTTGAAGAACGAATATCAGCCCTTCAATCCGATTTTGCAAGTTTTGAAAAAATAAAAAAGTTTAGACTTATCAAACGCAACTTCTCGATAGAATCGGGCGAACTTACCTCAACCCTCAAACTCAAACGAGCCGTAATACAACAAAATTATGCAGCCCTTATTGACGAAATGTATGAGGAATAGCCTGCTGTAATTATAAATTCTTTTTTACAGTACTACGCGATACCTACCGCCAAGACGATATTATAGCGAATGATAAACTCGGATAAAGGCAATCTACCTCTAACTGTCCAAAACGCATTGCATTATTACAGCAACTAATCTTGCCGATTTTGATATGTAACAGTCTTAGATTTTTACTGCTTCCCTATCCTGCAATACATATTTGTTGCCTACTTCGGGTATAATGATATCTCTAAAACCACTCTCTTGTAGGTGCTGTTTGTAATCTAACTGTGTTTGATACTCTCCGTGTACCAAAAAAATATTCTTTATCTCATTCGGATTTTGACAACGTAGATATTTTATCATTTCGCGGTAATCGCCGTGTCCGGAAAAAGCCTCAATACTTTTTATCTCTGCACGTACGGCTATCTCATTGCCGAAGATAGAGATTTTCTTCAACCCCTCTTCCTGTATCCTTGCTCCCAAAGTAGTAGGAGCACAATATCCTACCATAAGAATAGTATTTTTGGGTTTCATTATATTGTTTGCTACGTGGTGCTTCACTCTGCCGGCTTCCAACATTCCGGAAGCCGATATTATTATACAAGGTTTACGATATTTGTTTAGAGCCTTACTCTTTTCTACATCTCGTATGTATGTAGCTGAGCCGAAGTTAAACGGGTCGTCGTCATACAATATTGTCTTTTTTACGTTATTGTTGAGATATTCTATATGCTGACGGAAAACACTTGTGGCATTGATAGCCAAAGGACTATCCACAAATACTTTTATTGGGGGCAGTTTGTTTTCGTTATACAGTTCGTTGAGAACATAAAGTATCTCTTGTGTACGTCCTACCGCGAAAGAAGGGATAATAAGTTTACCGCGTTTTTCGACACAAGTGTGATAAACAATTTCATAAAGTAATTTTTTTGCGTCATCTTCCGGTTCGTGAAGGCGGTTGCCGTAAGTGGATTCTGTGATGAGATAATCGCATTGAGGAAAAGCGGCAGGAGCCGAAAGTATGTAGCTCTTTTGTCTGCCAATATCGCCTGTGTATGCTATTCGGGTATTTTTCCCGTTTTCTTTTATCTCCAAATATGTACAGGCTGCTCCGAGCATATGCCCCGTGGTATAGAATGTTACGGATATATCGGTGTCTATGTGTAATTTGTGATTAAATTCGGTAGTTATAAAAAGCTCCATACATTTTCGAGCGTCCTCCTCGGAATAGAGTGGAGTAGCCTCTTCAAATCCTTTCGTGGGGTGTTTTCTATTGTATTTGTTGCTGTCCGACTCTTGGATAAAAGCACTGTCTATCAGCATATAAGAACAGAGATTTCGGGTAGCCGAAGTACTTATTATAGAGCCTCTAAAACCGAGTTTGTAGATGTAGGGAATAAGCCCCGAATGGTCGATGTGTGCGTGTGAGAGAATAAGGTAGTCCACTTCACTTGGGACGAATCCTAAATCGCGGTTCAGGAGGTCGGTATCCAATCCCTTTCCTTGATACATACCACAATCGAGTAAGATTTTTTTGCCACCTTTGGTTGTTATCAAAAATTTGCTACCCGTAACTTCACGAGTAGCTCCTAAAAAATCTATTTGCATACAGTTATTTGTACTTTATTCATTGGTTATTTGTAAATATATTCTTATTCAAAAGATTATCGGCTATGACACCGAATGACTTATTGATAATAATTACAAAATTAATCATTAATTTTTTTAAGTAGGCCAAAAAGTAAGAGTTTTTTTTAAAAGGTGGATTCAAGTACCGGATGCCACATTTATTACTCGACTAATCTGCCAATTTATAAGCTATTCACCGAATGTTTTTCGGGGTAGGTTAATGATTATATCATTTTTCTATATATGAATTTACCTGTTTTTATTTCCTTGTATATGTCAAGGAAAAATTGTAACTTTGTATGTTTTTAGCTAATTTGTTTTTAGTGGAAAACTTTCTATAAATAGGCAAATTAATAGTACAATATAATAAATGTCAGACGAAGCAATAAAAGATACTTTAAATAATGATTATGGAGCCTCTTCTATTCAAGTGTTAGAGGGGTTGGAAGCGGTGCGTAAACGCCCTGCTATGTATATCGGCGATGTGGGCGAGAAAGGATTGCATCATCTTGTGTATGAGGTGGTTGATAACTCCATAGACGAAGCCTTGGCAGGTTATTGCAAAAACATATCGGTAACAATTAATAGAGATAATTCTATTACGGTCAAAGACGACGGGCGAGGTATCCCTGTAGATATTCACGAAAAGGAGGGGCGTTCGGCTTTGGAAGTTGTAATGACAGTGTTGCACGCCGGAGGTAAGTTCGATAAGGGGTCGTACAAGGTTTCTGGCGGTTTGCACGGAGTAGGTGTAAGCTGTGTTAATGCTTTGTCGGATTTCTTGGAGGCAGAAGTCTGCCGTGACGGTAAAAAATATATACAAAGATATTCGCGTGGTATTCCTCAATATGATGTAAAAGAGGTTGGTACTTCTACCGAGACAGGTACTACTATTACTTTTCATCCCGACAAAGAAATTTTTAACGACATACATTACAAATATTCTATATTGGTTAAACGTATGCGTGAGCTTGCTTTTCTAAATGCAGGTATCAGGCTTACTATTACCGATTTGAGAACGGAGGAAGAGGGTGGAGCCAACAAGACCGAAGAGTTTTATTCGGAACTTGGTCTTCGTGAATTTGTAAAATATATAGACTCTACTCGCGAACCTCTTATTAGCGAAACTATCTATATAGATACCGACAAATTTGGTACTCCGGTAGAAATTGCGATGAGGTACAACACCTCTTATTCCGAAAACTTACACTCTTATGTAAACAATATCAATACGATAGAGGGGGGTACTCATGTTACGGGTTTCCGTACGGCATTGACTCGAACACTAAAAAAATACGCTGACGACAATAAGCTACTCGAAAAGGCTAAGGTGGAGATTTCTTCCGACGACTTTCGCGAAGGACTGACAGCTGTCATTTCCGTAAAGGTAGCCGAGCCTCAGTTTGAGGGGCAGACCAAAACCAAGCTTGGTAATGACGAGATAAAAGGTATGGTCGATAGGGCTGTGGGCGAAGCATTGAATATATTTTTGGAAGAGCATCCCAAGGAGGCAAAAACCATTGTTGAAAAAATAATACTTGCCGCTACCGCTCGTAATGCCGCACGTAAGGCACGTGAGATGGTACAACGCAAGTCGCCTCTTTCGGGAGGTGGTTTGCCCGGCAAACTTGCCGACTGTTCAAGTCGCGACGCCTCACAGTGTGAGATTTTCCTTGTCGAAGGGGACTCGGCAGGAGGTTCTGCCAAACAGGGAAGAGACCGTAACTTTCAGGCTATACTTCCGCTGAGAGGAAAAATATTGAATGTGGAAAAAGCTATGCGACACAAAGCTTTTGAAAGTGAAGAGGTTAGAAATATTTATACTGCTCTTGGAGTTACTATCGGTACCGACGAAGATTCGCAAGCATTAAATTTGGATAAGCTTCGTTATAATAAGGTAGTGATTATGACCGATGCCGATGTTGACGGGAGCCATATTGCTACACTTATTCTTACTTTCTTTTTCAGATATATGAAAGAGCTTATCGAGCGAGGGCACGTATATATAGCTACACCTCCGTTGTATCTTTGCCGAAAAGGTAAGGTGCAAGAATATTGTTGGAACGAAGACCAGCGATTGCGTTTTATCGAACGATACGGAGATGGCAAAGAGAGCGGTATCACGCAGCAACGTTACAAAGGGCTTGGTGAGATGAACCCCGAACAGCTTTGGGAAACCACAATGAACCCCGAAAACCGTACATTGCGACAGATAACGATAGAAAATGCGGCGGAGGCGGATTACACCTTTTCGATGCTTATGGGCGACGATGTGGCTCCACGCCGACAGTTTATCGAAGAAAATGCCACATACGCCAATATAGATGCCTGATGTGAAATAATCCGTCATTATATGACAAATATTAAAAAAACAATCATCTTACCCAAAAAGATGATTGTTTTTTTGCGAAAGTTTATGAAATAATAAATAACAGATGGCAATATCTCTATTGTCTTACATAGCCTATGATTATAGGTTACGTTTTTTTTTAAAAGTATTGTGTTAGGATTCGATTTATAGAGATTACAGTCTTAATACCCCAATATTTTTAACATCGACTTGTAGCTCTGTTCTTTGGCAAATAGCTTGGTAAACCATTCGCCTGTCTCGTCGCGGTCTATTACCACGAGTTTCGGACCGGGTATAAGGCAGTGCTGTATGCCACCAAAA
>JBGXXV010000048.1:0-9875 GCA_041814825.1 Bacteroidota bacterium
AAGCACATAGTGGCTCGCCTCGGAACGTCATCCTTGTCCCTCTTTTGTATACTTTTCTTGAGTCAAGACAAGAAAAGTATGTCGGGGTCCGGGGCAGACAGCCCCAATGAAACGGTAAAACATTCCGATAGCCCTCGTCTTTTCTAATGCGGAATATATGGAGAACCTCATAATAACCCAATAAACAAATGTACAAGATAAGCCCATTTCACAACAAAAGCATATATCTTTGTGTATATTAAGATATTACAGATTGATATCGGTTTTTTATCGGATGGCAATAAGAAACAATATATTTACTCAATACAGACTTGATTCGCTAAGGCATAAAAAACTGATTATCAATTACAAACATTTCTCTTATCTATGTAATAAATGTTGCATTTGGTACTTTCGCCTACTCTATCGCTACTATTTATAGTAGCCCATATATTATAAAAAAATAGTAAATTTGCGTTTCAAAATTTTATTCATTAAACAATTATATCACATGAAAGCTTATGTTTTTCCCGGACAGGGAGCCCAATTTGTAGGTATGGGACAAGACCTATACAACACATCACAAGAGGCAAAAAATTATTTCGACAAAGCCAATCAGATACTTGGTTTTAATATAACAGACATTATGTTTGCAGGCACAGACGATGAACTCAAACAAACTAAGGTAACACAGCCGGCGGTGTTTCTTCACTCGGTTATTTCGGCTTTTGTACTCGGCACAGAATTCAAACCGGATATGGTAGCCGGACACTCTTTGGGCGAATTTTCGGCTTTGGTAGCCTCTAAGGCACTCTCTTTCGAAGATGGTCTCAAACTTGTATCGGCTCGTGCTTTTGCCATGCAGAAGGCTTGTGAGTTGAATCCCTCTACAATGGCTGCCGTACTCGGACTCGACGACCATAAGGTAGAAGATGTTTGTTCGCAAATATCGGGAGTAGTAGTACCTGCCAACTATAATTGTCCGGGACAACTTGTAATTTCGGGTAGTTTCGAAGCTGTAGCCGAAGCCTGCGAAAAGCTAAAAGAAGCAGGAGCAAAAAGAGCATTACAGTTGCAGGTTGGAGGAGGTTTTCACTCTCCCTGTATGCAACCTGCCAAAGAGGAACTGGAACAAGCTATCAGAAATACGCGTTTCGAAACTCCTATATGCCCTATATATCAGAATGTAGATGCAAAACCATATACAGACACCGAAACTATCAAAAACAATCTTATAGCACAGCTTACATCGCCTGTTCGTTGGACACAAACGGTGCAGAATATGTCCGCAGACGGAGCTGTCGAATTTGTAGAACTCGGACCCGGCACCGTACTTCAAGGCTTAATCAAAAAGATACTTGTCTAAACTCGTCAATAAAAAAAACAAAGGTCACAAAATTATGTGGCTTTTGTTTTTTTCAAAGTAGTTGACGAACACTATCCTACTCTATTAGTTCGACCTTGAAACTTCCGACTCTGAAATTCACTTTTATAAGCACCGGTTTTCGCTTATAATCGTCGGTGAAATATATAGATACGCCATCTTTGCCAAACATCTTGATACCCGTGAAAACAGGCACAAATTTGCGACAATTGTAATATTTGCCGTTTAATTTTACTCTCTCCATACCTTTGTAAACAATTCTTGTATTGGTTATCTGTTCGTCGAAATATATCGGGAATATCAAAACATCATTTACATTCAATTTATCCCAATTGTACGACCGTAGGGCAAATATACCCGAAACCACATCGTAAAAACGCTCTGAGGTCTCAAAACGCCCCTTTACCGAACTCTCCACATAGGTATCGTAATAATTAACCTCCTCGTACTGTTTATAACTACCCTCATTGGCATCTCGAATAAACTTGTAAGGTTTTAGTGTCTGTGCCGAAAAAATAGACCTAAATATATCGTGAAATTTGAATAAATCGTCAACAATACCAACAGAGTACATATCTATTTTTACATCATAACAATCACTATTATTGTATCGGATTCTCTTGGAGCTGATTATGACCTCTCCGCCCTTGATAAATCCATACTTTGCATTATACCTAAGATACTCATTATCAAAATTGAATGCCGGTTGAGCATCTGCATATAATACAAAAATCAAAAATATAGATAATACTTTAGTTTTCATATTCAATTATATTGGGTTAATTACAACATTATTTTGATAGTGTACTACAAAATAATTATCTAAGGTCGTTTACGGATACGTTCGGATATTTTTTTGTATTAAAGCTGAATGTGTCCGCCCCCGAAGATACGGTTTTATAACTACCGATATCCAAAACTACTCTTTGTCCGTTTCTGTATGCAGATTCTATTTTTGATATTTCGTTTGTGGACTTCCAAATAAATATTCTAATTCTGAACACATCTTCGTTTTTATCATTGGGTATCAGAGCGATAGCGTATTGTTTAGGAGTATTCAGCTCTTGTTCGAAATTTACCTTATATCTATTTTTGTAGTTCTTGATGATTGCCATTGGTGCAATCTCTTGCAACTCTTTGGCGGTAGGATTGGTAATGGTAACTTCGTTCAATTCGGAGAAATAGACCCACTGAGTAGTTCCATTAAAAAAGATTTCCATATCATTAGATTTGATATAAAACTTATTGCCTGCAAGCCTCAAATCCATATTTTGCACCGTTGTTTTGTCGTTGTCGGGTTCTTTTACAGACATTTTTATGGTGGTACTGTAAGTTGCTTTATTTATTTTGTTCGAAGCATTATCGATAACAGCGATTGCTTGTGGGTCTGATTTCAGTTGAGCCGACAGAATTGTTGCTACAAATATGGAAATCAAAGTTAGTGATAGTCTATTCATATCTAATATTTTTTATGGCAAAGTTAATCATATTCTTGTTTATTTTGACTAAGCAATACCTCAAAAGTAAAAGAAAAAAAGAGTTTTTCAACAAAACTCTTTTTTCTTTCAATCATTTACTTCTGCAACAACTCCTATTTTCCGAGTTACGAGAGCTCTCTTCTTTCTCCGCAGATTTTACCTCGTATCCCATTTTTTCAAGTGCCTTTTGCAACTTTTCGGGAGTCGTTTTTTCTGATTGATAAATAATTTTCAACTTTTGTTCTTTTAGGTCGAAAATCAAGTCTTTAACACCTTTTTCGAACGGAATCTCTTTTTCTATTATATTCTTACAATGGTCGCCGTGCATATTAGGAATAAAAAACACAACTTCCGAATGTTTCGACTTTCCGCTATCTTTTTTAGCTTGGGCATTAATAGATGTTAATCCGACTAATAGTGCTATTACAATAAATAATTTATTTTTCATTAATTAAAAATTTATATTCAAAAAAACATACTCTTTTGAGTGAATTTAGAATAAAAGGTTTAAAAACATTTTAAATAAATTTTTTACCGTCAGGCATAACCTCCACATCTGCAACGAATTGACGAATCTTATACTCCTCATCTTTCTTGCATATCAACAACACATTGTTGTACTGAGCAATAAGGTAACCTTGCAATCCATCAATAACGGCAAGGCTGCCTTCGGGCATAACTATCAGATTGTTACTTGCATCATAAACCTTTTTGAGACATTTGTACGACACATTATTTTTTTCGTCCTTATAACCTATATCGTACAGACTTTGCCATGTCCCGAGGTCAGACCAACCAAAATCAGCCATCATAACATAGACATTATCGGACTTTTCCATTATGCCGTAGTCGATAGAGATGTTTTTGCACGTTGGGTAAATACGGTCGATATACTCTTGCTCTTTTGAGGTGTTATAAAAATCTTTGCCTCCTTCGAATGCCAAAGCTATTTCGGGCAGATGTATCCGCAAAGCCTTTGTGATAGCGTTTGTATGCCACAGAAACATTCCCGAATTCCAATAAAATTCGCCTGAATTGAGAAATATCTCTGCCATCTCTCTATTCGGTTTTTCGATAAATGTCTTCACTTTTCGCAAAGAAGTGTCTCCGTCTGTTATCTGGATATATCCGTATCCCGTTTCGGGACGGGTGGGCTTCATACCGAGAGTAAGCAACGTATTTTGGTTTTGTTTAATAAAACTTAGCCCCTCTTTCAATACTCTTATGTATTCGGTCTCGTTAGTGATAAGATGGTCGGAAGGTACCACTATTATATTGGCGTCGTCACATTCGGCTTTTATTTTATATACCGCATAAGCTATACACGGAGCAGTGTTTCGCCTCATCGGCTCAAGCAATATCTGCTCAGGCTTCAACTTGGGTAATTGCTGCATAATCAAATCTTTATATGCAGTGTTGGAAACAATATATATGTTTTCGGTAGGGACAATGTCTTTGAACCTGTCGAAAGTAATCTGCAACAGTGAGCGTCCGGTACCGAAAAAGTCGAGAAATTGTTTGGGATAGTCCGATTTGCTAAATGGCCAGAAACGGCTTCCAACACCTCCTGCCATTATAATACAATAGTTATTTTGCATATCTTTGTTACTAATAAGTTGTTACAAAACAGAAATCTAAAATTCGGCGTAAAATTACTATTTTTTTTCGAGATAGCAAAACAAAAGCATACTGCTTGTAATCAACATCTTGAATGTATTACCACAGTATGCCTGCAAAATTGACACTTCTCTGCTTGTCAAATGAATGGAATTAATAAAAAAAACAAAGATTTTAATCTGAATAGCCTGAAGCCTTCACGCTGTCGGCTGTGTCTGTTAAAAATTAATCATACATCCTAATGAAGCAGCATTTACCTGAGGACCTTTGCCTTTCTGAAACACACCGATAGGAGAGTATTTTGCATAAAAGCCAATACATCCATATCCAACTTGTATCATTGCATCGAGAGTAAGCGGATTGGTTTGTAGTCCGCGAGACTCTAAAATACTTACCTTTTTACCTGTGGCATCATCGTATTTCACTCGATAGGTTGCCATCACATTCCAACCTCCGACCACACCGGCTGTTACATAAAAATTCCGATTGTTGCTGCCTAAACGGGGTTGCCATTCAAACAATAGCGGTATAGTAAGGTGTAAAGTGCGAAGACGGCTGTATCTGTATGTAATACCCGCAGGAGCGTCATAAACTTTGGTAATGGCATCTTGTTGAAGAAGATGAGAGTTTTTATCAAGATGAAAATTTCGCCAATTAAGCCCAAATCCCGAAGTTATGCCAAAAACATTGCCTCCAATCGGCAAAATCCCTTCCAGTACATTCAATATTATCTCGTTCGATTTGCCTTTATTCAAGGGTATATCGCCGGTTTGACCTATATTCATATTATCGTCGGCAAGGGTAAGAAAGCCGAACCCAAAACCAGCCCAGTGAGGTGTCATATAGTTACACTTATAACTCTTATTTTTGGTGTGTTTTTTCTTAACAAAAGGTATATGAAGACCTACTTCCTGCATCACATTGAACTGTTCATAAGATTGTTCGTCAGAGAAAATCCCTTCGTACACTTTTTTGTATTCATTGGAGTTTTCGTCCATTACACGAACAGTTAGCTGTCCTATACTGTCGTTGATATAAATTGTTTTTTGATTAAACCTCACGGTGGTATCTGTCGCCTCTTGTGCCGAAGCAATCATTAAAGTTGAGCATATCAATGCTCCTACAAAAACTTTTAATCGTTTCATATTTTCAATATTTTTATAAATTTATATTAATCTTTTTTTAAAATCACTTTTAGAATATCGTCGCCCTCTGCCTCCGATTCGATATATACAAGGGTAACACTCGACGGCAATTGTGCGTGTTCGTTGAAAAGTATCAATCTCGATACTTTGCCTCGTTTGGGTAGCTCCAAAAACACAGACTGTACTACTCCGTTTACCGTTACCTCCTTTATCTTTTTTGCATTTTGTCTGTCTTTGTCTATACACCGCCTTATAAAATCTACTGCCTTAGCGTTGTCTTTGATTGTGATACTTTTAAACAGCGAAAACTCATAATCGTTGAAAGATTCGCCTCTTAGCTCTACCATTATAACGCCTCTTTGTTTGCCGTATTGAGCAAATATCTCCTGTATCGACAGCCCGTTTTGTGCGTAGCTTAACATCGCCGTACAACAACAAAGTATGGAGGTTAATAATATTTTTTGTTTTAGTTTCATATAAGATAATTGGTTTAATAAATTCAAAATTCTATATCCGAAAAACTACTGAGCTGCTCCTCGACCAAATTATTTTCGGACAATACATTATATAAAGAGTTGCTTGCAAGTGTTTTGATTTGTTCTATATCTTCTATCTTTTCCCCGTCGATATATGCAATGGTCGTGGTAGAGGTGTATTTATAAACAGTTATCCCGCCTATCAGCAATATGACGGCAGCCGCTACACCTCGATAGATTAGAGTATGCGATATGTTTTTTTTCGCAGGCTGTTGGTTATTCCGCAGATATCCAAAAATAGCTTTCTCGACATCGTATTTGGCAGGTAATTTTTTATTACCGAGGAATATTCTCAATTCGTTTTCCTCCGAACAAGAGGTATTGCCTTCGTAATATTTTTCGATAAGTTCATCGGCTCTATCGAAAGTAATGTTTTTATATCTTTTTATCCTCATAATGCTGTTATTTTTAAATATTCTTGACGTACTTTTTTGCGAGCACGAGACAGATTCATACGCACCGATTCAACAGATGTCCCCGTTATATTGGCAATCTCTTCGACCTCATACAGTTGCACGTCTTTCATTTTTATAATCATTTGTTGCAGTTGGGGCAATCGCTCTATTATCCACATAAGTATCTCTTCCGTATTTTTACTTTCGAGCAGATTATATGGATTGTCCGTATCTGCTCCGAAGTCTATTTCCGTACCCAAAGGCAATTCTCTTTGTTTCGCTTTTAGCTTATCCAAACAGAGGTTTTTCATCGAGGCAACCACAATTGCAGCAGGATTGGCATAGCGACCGAGCGAGTCGGATATATGCCAAAATTTTAGAAGCACCTCCTGTACGGCATCTTCGGCTTCTTCCCTATTGCCAAGCATATTTCGGGCAATATCCAAAAGCCGAACACGAAGTGGCAAAATCTCTGTTATGTATATCTCCTGACTCATTCTATATAATAATGACGAAAAACTTACAAAAATATAACCTCAAAAGTGATATTTTTTTTATACCACAAAAACGGCTCTGTTGTCTGCGTACTGTTATATCAGAAAGGGATTCATTAAAAATCCCTCTCCGAACCTTTGGTTTGGCTCTTATGACGAAATATATTTGCTTGTGTTCGGAATAGAAGATAGCCCTTTATAACCAAGGGTAATTGGCACTCTTCGGCTATCTGTGCGAAAAAAGTAATTGTCGCCCACTCTCTCACATTCTTCACCATCTTTGCATTGGAGAAACGACCTTCTATCTTAATTTCAATACTCTAAACATCTTGTCTCCGCAAGAGATTGGGAAGAATTTTGTCAAAATCCAAAATCTTTAATCTCTATAATCCGATTTGTTTTTTGCGAAATAAATTTTTTGTGGGCAAGATTGGTTTGTCTTACTGTTTTATCAACTATTCAAGTGGATTATTGTTTTGTATAATACCTAATTTATCTATGCCGGCCACACCTGCACACCATTTTTCCCTACCTATCAATAAAAATTCATCCACAGCATCGTAAGCAGTAGTATGCCCAACGCTATCCGATAGTAGCCAAAAGCTCTGAAACCGTATTTGGCAAGGAAATTGATAAAAAACTTGATTGCCAGCATTGCCACCACAAAAGCCACAACGTTGCCAACTATCAAGATGTCGATATTATCGACCAACACTTGACGTGCAACAGGGTCGGATACCAGTTGGTAGAACTTCCAAGCCGAAGCAGCAAACATAGTAGGTACAGCAAGGAAAAACGAAAATTCGGCGGCACTTTTTCGAGTAAGGCGTTGCGACATACCACCCACAATCGTTGCCATCGACCGACTGACGCCGGGTATCATCGCTACACATTGACAAAAACCGATTATCAAAGCCTTGCGATTGGTTATATCTTGATTTTCAGACGTTTTGGAAAATATCTTATCGACGAAAATCATAAGCACTCCGCCGAGTATTAGCATCGTGGCTACTACATATATGCTTTCGAGCAGTTCGTCGATAGCATCGGAGAATAGGAAACCGAGCACCGCAGCAGGTATAAAGGCTATAAGCAGTTTCCAATAGAAGTCGAATTTGTCCGTCAAACGAGAGGCAAAATATTTTACCTTGTCCCAAAAACCAAGAGCCTCACCCTCAGGTAGTTCAAAAACCTTGATAGGCTTTATCTGCACAAATTTTTTATAGTAAAGCACTATTACCGAAAGAATTGCTCCAAACTGTATTATTACCATAAACGCCTTTACGAATTCGTCCATCTGCACGCCAAGCAGATGTTCGGCAATAATCATGTGTCCGGTAGAGGATACGGGCAGAAACTCCGTAAGTCCCTCGACAATAGCTATAATAATAGCCTCGTACCAAGTCATATTATAGGAGAGTTTTTTACTTTTTCTTAGGGTTATACATTATGCCCACTATTACCATCACAAAGCCGATGAAACATACGATTGGAGCGAGTGTTATTCTACGAAACGAGAATATATCGGGGTTAAACTCCGAAGTCGAAGGGCTACCTGTCATCAGTACAAAACCCAAAGTAATCAACGCTACTGCAATGGCTATCAGGATATAATTTATCTTAGTCATAATCTGTTATTTTTTTATATTGGTTCTAAAAACATTTTTTTTAACTTTAAATAAAATAGAGGTCGTCGGACTTCATACGGATATAACGGTTGATGCCGAATAGTGCGGCAAGAAAGCTTACCACAAAGCCCACCACAAACACCACAACTATTATCGGTAGATAAAAACGATAGTCGTACAGTGGTAACGACATATCGATACGTTGTAGATAGTATCCCACTCCGAAAAGCCCTATGCAAGCGATGAAAGAGGCTATAAGCCCATTCTTCACAAATCGCCATAAGAAAGGACGACGTATAAACCACGCCTTTGCTCCAACGAGCTTCATAGTATTGATAACAAAACGTTTGGAGTATATCGAAATTCGTATAGTATTATTAATCAATACCACTGTAATAAGTAGCAGGATTGACGAGACAAGCAACAACACTAAGGAAATCTTACGGATATTGTTGTTGAAGTCCGTAATCATAACCTTCTGGTATGTTACATTATCGATAAATTGATAGTTGTTTAGCTTATGTTCGAGCCCCTTCAAAAAATCGTCGTTGATAAAATCGGCTTTTAGATTTATCTCAAAAGAGGCTTTGATAGGATTGAATCCAATGAGTTCTGCGGGGTTGTCGCCCACATCGGCAATATGTTCGCGGAGAGCGTCTTCTTTACTGATGTATTGGTAGTGTTTTACAAAATCGGTACTTTTCAAGTAGTTTTCCATACGCTTTATATCGTCGCTTGTAATACTGTCGTTGAGTACAAGAGATACTGTAAGGTTCTCCTTTGTAAACCTTGTGGCACTATTGCCCCAAAGCAACAACATTGCCACCAACCCTACCATAAATAGCGAAACGGCAATACTTATTGTCGAGGTAAAATATAGGTTAAAAAACGAATCTCTTTTTGCCTTTTCGGGATTTTTAGACATATTTTTCGATTTAGAATAAATGTTTTATCTACGAATGCAAAGTTAGTATATTTTCCCGAAATATGATTAAAGTTCATTTATTTAAAGGTTCAAGATTAGTTAAGTTTATGATTTCTGAAATTTTTGAGCAAAATTAAGTATAAATTTTGATTTCTGCAATTGTATCTAAATTCACACTCTTTAATATGCAAATAAAAAGTATGTCTATGTACTCCTCTGAACTTTGCCAATCGTACCTTGCAAAGCCCCCAAAAGTTCTCTATTCCATTGATATGGTTATGTCCCAAAGCGAAT
>JBGXXV010000049.1:0-18668 GCA_041814825.1 Bacteroidota bacterium
AAAACGATGTACGAGCAAGAGATACACAAGAGGCGAACATTTGCAATCATATCACATCCCGATGCGGGCAAAACCACTCTTACCGAAAAAATGTTACTTTTCGGAGGGGCTATACATGTGGCAGGAGCGGTAAAATCGAACAAAATAAAGAAAACCGCCACCTCCGACTGGATGGAGATAGAAAAACAACGCGGAATATCGGTGGCTACTTCCGTAATGGGTTTTGAATATAATGGATACAAAATCAATATACTCGACACTCCCGGACACCAAGACTTTGCCGAAGATACATTCCGAACTCTAACAGCAGTCGATAGCGTTATCATTGTGGTAGATAGTGCAAAAGGGGTCGAAATGCAGACGAGGCGACTGATGCAGGTTTGTCGAATGAGAAAAACCCCAATAATGATTTTTGCCAACAAAATGGATAGAGAAGGTAAAAATCCGTTCGACCTGCTCGACGAACTCGAAAGAGAGTTGCAAATAGGCGTATGTCCTTTGAGTTTTCCCATAGGTATAGGACAGACTTTCAAAGGTGTATATAATATATACGAAAAAAACCTAAGTCTATATAAACCGAACAAACAGACCATCGAAGAGGCAATAAGTTTCGATGACATAAACTCTCCCGAACTCGAAGCCCACATAGGCAATCAGGCTGCACAACTCCGACAGGATTTGGAGTTGATAGGAGGTGTTTATGATGATTTTGACCATAACAAATATCTCGAAGCAAAGGTAGCACCTGTGTTTTTCGGCTCTGCCCTCAACAATTTCGGTATCAGAGAGTTGCTCGACTGTTTTGTAAAGATTGCTCCGTCTCCACTGCCCACCAACGCTATTGAACGTATGGTAGAGCCAACCGACGGACGTTTTAGCGGTTTTGTGTTTAAGATTCACGCCAATATGGACCCAAATCACAGGTCGAGTATAGCTTTTGTGAAAATATGTTCGGGAAAATTTGAACGCAACGCCCCATATCTACACGTAAGGCTTGGGAAACAACTCAAATTCTCTTCGCCTACGGCTTTTATGGCACAGAAGAAAGAGACCGTAGATGAAGCCTTTGCGGGCGATATAGTAGGATTGCCGGATTCGGGCAATTTCAAGATAGGTGATACTCTTACAAGTGGCGAAAACTTGCATTTCAAAGGGTTGCCGTCGTTTTCACCCGAACTCTTCAAATATATCGAAAACTCCGACCCAATGAAAAGCAAACAGTTGAACAAAGGAATAGAGCAACTTATGGGCGAAGGTGTAGCACAGTTGTTTACACACCAAAACAACGGCAGAAAGATAATAGGCACAGTAGGACAACTCCAATTTGAGGTCATAGAATATAGGCTTCTGCACGAATACGGAGCACAATGTCGTTGGGAAAATCTGTCGTTGTATAAGGCTTGTTGGATAGAGTGTGATGACCCCAAAGAACTCGAAAACTTCAAACGTCGCAAATTTCAATACTTGGCAAAAGATATTCACGGACGCGATGTTTTCCTTGCCGAAAGCGGTTACCTACTCCAAATGGCACAAGAAGAGTTTAAAAATATCAAATTCCACTTTTCGAGTGAGTTTTAGACAAGCATCATAAAGTGTCTAAAATTACTATTTACTCTAAAAAAACAATGAAAAAGACTATTTTTATTTTGCTTTTAATAGCCAACAATATTACGGCTCAAAACAACCTTACTCTCAATATAGAGACGGCAGAGCAATTGGCTAATATGCCTTTGGGCTGTATAAGACAGGAATATCCGAACAAAACAGGACATACCATTATAAGCAGAGAGGATAATATGCTATTACCGAACGAATTACATCCTTCTTTTTATGGATGTTACGATTGGCACAGCTCAGTACACGGACATTGGCTTTTGGTACATCTCCTTACCGAATTTCCTAATCTGCCCAATGCACAAGCCATTGAGGAGACTCTATGTTACTCTTTTAGAGCCGATAGACTACAAGCCGAAGCAAATTATTTCGATAAATATCGAAACTCCAAAACCTTTGAACGTACATACGGTTGGGCATGGCTTTTAAAACTCGATGAGGCTCTGTATCTATCGTCTCACCCCAAAGCAGCCGAGTGGCGAAAGCATCTGACTCCTTTGACAAACAAAATAGTGAGTCTGTGGAAAGAGTACTTGCCCAAACAGACCTATCCCAATCGTACGGGAGTACATCAGAATACGGCTTTTGCCTTGGGCTTTGCCATAGATTGGGCAAGAACTACACACAACTCCGATTTTGAGCAACAGCTTATAGACAAAGCCTTAGGTTTCTTTGCCAAAGAGAAGAAAACACCGGCATATCTCGAACCCAATCCAAGCGATTTCTTTTCGCCAAGCCTCGAAATAGCCGAACTTATGAGCCGCATTTTACCGCAAAAAGAGTTTGTCAAATGGTTCAAAAATTTTTATGACCCAAAGAGTCTTCATAATATATTACAAACACCTGTTGTAAGTGATTTGAACGACTATCAGACAGTACATCTGGTAGGACTGTCGTTTTCAAGAGCGTGGTGTATGAAAAGGATAGCCAAACACCTGCCCGACAACCACAAATACCAGCAACTCTTTGAGAAACAAGCCAATAATTTTATAAACAATGCCTTTCCTCTAATGTTTGACAGCAATTACGGAGGCAGTCATTGGTTGGCGACATTTGCACTATATGCTTTAATACCTTAAATTACAATATGATATGGATTTGATTAGTCTGTTTTTCTCCCGTATTCGGCAAGTAAAAAAACGGATAATCGGCCAATTAAATATTTGTAAAAATATCACATAACGTAGGTTTGCAAAATATTTTCAGCAAAATTCGATTTTATTGTCATTTTATTTGGTTTATATTGTAAACTTGTTTATCTTTGCACTTTATTTAATAAATTAATTTCTTAAAGTTATGGAAAATAAATTAGAACCAAAAGACAGCTTGGCTATTATCGAGGCTGTAATCAACGAAAGAAAAAAGCGTTATGAAGAAAACGGAGTATTTTTAATATTCTGGGGTATTTTGGTAGCTTTGGCAGGGATATGCCAATTTATAATGCTACAAATGAAATTCTATCCTGACAAGTCGGGATATGTATGGCTATTTACTATGGTGCCGGGATTTCTTTTTACCTTCTTTTGGAAAATGAGAGAAGGTATCAAAAAAGGTAAAAACCCCAACCGTGCAGAAGATTGGTCGGATTTTGTATGGTTGGCAACCGGTTTATTGACTTTTGTATCTATGTTTATAGTGAATAACACTAAGTTTATCACATTGGTAATATTCCTACCATTCTGTATCGCAGCATTGGGTTCGGCTCTGAGACTAAAAAGTATGCTGTGGGTTATAACATCAATCATATCGATGGTGTTGGCTTATAGTAGTGTGTTTTTTAGAGGAATATACCAACTTCTGTTTATGGCTGCCATAGCTATATTGATGTTTGCCATTCCGGGGATACAGTTTTATATCAACCACAAAAAGCGAAACAATGTTTAACGATTTAAATCCGATACTTCATTCACAGCTACGATTGGCAATAGTATCATTGCTCGTATCGGAAGAGCAAGCCGATTTTGCCCGTATAAAGGAGGTTACCAAAGCAACTTCGGGCAATATAAGCGTACAGATACAGAAGTTGGAGCAAGCCGGATATATTGTTGTAAAAAAATCATTCAAAAACAATTATCCCAATACGGAATTAACGCTGACTTCCAATGGGTTACAGGCTTTTGAAGAATATGTACAAGCATTGAAGGGATATCTGAATTTGTAGATACCCCAAGCAGACCATCTCCGAAATATGAGTATTAAGCCCAAATTAACATTAATAATTAATTTGGGCTTTTTAATCGTTTTTTTAGTTGTTTTTGCTTACTTCGACAGTATGTGAAATCTTTATAGGATAGTAAAAAATAATGCTATTTTTTTTGTAAAGACAGGTATTTTTTCATCAAAAAAGACCATAATTTTTTTTGCTTTGAGGGTTTTGAATTGTCTCTCAACAATTCTTGGCTTAGTTTTTAGGGAGTGGCCATACTACAAGATTATAGAAATCCGTTATTCATTCCTTAATTTGTTGGTCGGACAACAGTCCGTCAATTCTAACGGAATTTCAATGCTTTTTGTTCGTATGGTATCCCGACGTAATCTCCTGATAACGTTGGTTTTATTTGTCAAAAAGACAATGTTTTGTTTGGTTCAAATTGCTGATTATAAGTGCATTAATCTTAAATGCAACCCCGATAAAGCAATTGAATTAAGAGAACATATTATCATCGAAAGGCAACTCCTCCTCTGCTCCTGCAAATGAGAGGAGAAAACTCACGGATAGCTTCGACACCCATAAACTTTGAGTATCAAACTATTATAAAACAAAAACTATTATTGGGTTTTATACGAAAAAAGACGTTGCTCGGCAAGATGTTCGTACTTTGTATTGGGTTTGCCATAATTGCAGTAAGGATAGATACTAATGCCTCCACGAGGCGTGAATACGCCCGTAACCTCAATATACTTAGGTTGCATTAGTTTTATCAAATCTTTCATTATGATATTTACGCAATCCTCATGAAAAGCCCCATGAGCTCTAAAACTAAACAAATATAGTTTTAGACTTTTGCTCTCAACCATCTTAATATCAGGAATATAATCAATAAGTATTGTAGCAAAATCGGGTTGCCCCGTAATAGGACATAAACTTGTAAATTCGGGACAATCGAAATGCACCCAATAGTCATTGCTTTGATGCCGGTTTTCAAAGGTTTCCAGCACATCAGGAGCATAGTCCTGACTATAAGTCGTTTGTGAACCTAAAAGTGTCAATTCTGTATTTTTCATTCGACAAAAGTACAAAAAATTTTGTAGGAACGGATACCAATGTTCAAATATTAGAGATAACATTACAGTATGAAAACTATTTTAATCAACTTAATCGCCAATATTTATCAATCCAATTGATTTTTTTTGTACTTTTGATTTTTTATAAAAGTAATTTTGATTTTGATAATTAATATATGAATACAGTAAAAATATTAGATAGAAATTTCAGCAAGTCGATATCGGAAAGTACCATAATAGCCTCTATTGATAAGATTGCCAATCAGATAAATAGCGATTTGAAAGATGAAAATCCTCTGTTTATCTCTATCCTTAACGGTTCGTTTATGTTTGCATCGGATTTGATGAAACGTATATACTTCCCTTGCGAAATATCTTTTGTAAAAATAGCCTCATATCACGGTACTTCGTCTTCGGGCGAAATGCTCGAACTGATAGGTCTAAAAGAGAATCTGAAAGGCAGAACCGTAGTAGTGGTCGAAGATATAGTAGATTCGGGCAAGACAATGTCTAAAGTATTGGAGATGTTGCACAATAGAGGTGCAGGCAAAATTCTAATAGCTACCCTACTCTTCAAACCCGAAGCATTAAAATATGACATACGGCTTGACTACGTGGCTATGGAAATCCCCAACGACTTTATAGTTGGATATGGACTCGATTATAACGGCTATGGAAGAAACCTCAAAGATATCTATACCGTAGTAGAACAATAAGCAAATAATACAAATTATGAAAAAGCCTTTAAAAATAACTCTAATATCGCTTGGCTCGATTTTGGCAATAGTGTTTATAGCAATTGCCGTAGCGGTTTGGTTTGTATTTACTCCAAAAAAACTTACTCCGATAGTACGCGATGTATTGCAGAAAAATATCAAGTGCGAAACACAATTGGAAGAGGTCGAGCTAACATTTTTTTCGACATTCCCAAACTTTGAGATTAATGTAAATAAGATATTGCTAAAAAATCCTGTAAGCGGGTCGCAATCGGACACTTTACTATATATAAACAATCTTCTGGGGACAATCGACCCATTAAGGTTTGTTTTTGACAAAGAGCTGATAATTAACGAACTTGAACTACAAAAAGGAGTTATCAATCTCTATACTGATAGCACGGGAATGACCAATTTCGATATTTTCCCCACCGACAGTACTCAAAAAGATACTGCCTCTTTTAAATTACCGTTTGATTTCATTGATGTCAAGCGTATCGGATTAGAAAATTTAGAAGTATCGTATATAGACAGACAAAGCGGAATAAACTCACAGATAAAGAATCTGAATCTTTCGTTGGAGGCAATGCTTAATCAACTTAACGGCAATGCCGATGTGGAAATCAAAACAGGCGATATTTGGTTTAATATGGCAGATTCGTCTGATTTGGATGTCTCTATGAAGACTCTAACCCTAAATATTGAAGGAAATAAAAACAATAATAATGTTACAGGCGAAATAAAATCGGCAATTGGCTCATTAAATGTGTCGCAGGGCAAAAACAAACTTGTAGAAAATCGCGACATAACACTAAATATGCCTATTACAGTCGATTTGGCATCTCTTATGGTTACACTCAAAGAGGGCAGTTTTATTGATTTTGCCAAAAATAAAATCACTCTCAACGGCTGGATAAAGAGATTGAAAGGGTTAGTGGATATGGATTTGAAGTTTAACACCGACCTATTACAAATAGGAGATATTATTTCTCTTATGCCCGATAATATGAAAGGGACTTTTGCCAATATGAAAGTAGAAGGTAAGATAGATGTGGAAGGTGTGATAAAAGGTAAACTGCAAGGCGACACCATACCCGAAATATTAGCCAATATAAATATTGAAGACTCCAAATATTCACAAAAAGGGTTGCCGTTGGCTCTACGTGATATAAACGGACAGATACAGGCAAATATAGGTAGCTCTGCCATATCGGATTTGAGACTAAATAAAATCCGGCTGAAAGCAGGAAAATCGTCTGCCGTAGTAGATGGAAGTATCAACGACCTGACAGGCAAGCAGATGTGTGCATTAAATATTAATGGAAATATTGATTTTGATGACATCAAAGCGTTTTTGCCCGACTCCATGTCGCTAAAAGGAGTGGCCAAAACCAATCTAAGCGGTACTTTCGCATTAGACGATATCGCCAATGTGAATATGAAAAAAATTAAGTTGAAAGGTAATATGAATACACAAAATCTCTTTTTTGTGTATAAAGACTCAACTTCTATCAATATGCCTAAGGCAAATATTGGTATAACAATACCCTCTTCACAGACAAATACGAAGTTTGCAGAACTCATAAACGTAGCAATCGACAACTCCGAAGTGTTGGATTTTGAACAGATTGATGCTATCAAAGCAACCATAAAAAATCCCAAAATGAATATCGGTATATCCGACATAACCGATACAAAACAACCTATGTCAGTACGATGTTCGTACGACATTGATAATCTTAATATTGCGTTGGACACTATAAATGCGACAGTTGCAAAACCTAATGGCGACTTCTGTATGATACCCTCGAAGAAGAATAAAGATTTGAGCACTTATATGGTAAATTTTGCCTCCTCCGGACTCGATATTAGGTATGGCAAAAATGTAAATATTGCCTCTTCGACGATTAATTTAGGCGGCGATATAACATATCAAGCCAACGAAGAAGATGCTTTTTTGAAATTTTTGCCCAACTTCAATGTACAAATCAATCAGATAGACCTAATAACCAACAAACTAAAAGATAACACCAAAATACCTGTAATCGATTTTATACTTACTCCCGACAATCTGACTATAAACAAGAGTCGTTTTGTGTTGAAAAATTCGGACTTCAATATTACAGGAGTAGTTACCAATATAGCCGACTATCTAAAAAACTCAGGTATGTTAAAGGCAGATTTGGAGATAAAGTCTGATATGATTAACATAAACGAAATTATGGATTTGGCGAGTGGTTTTGGGGCGAAAAACGCAGAGCAGAAAAAGATACTGGAAGAAAAGCCCAAAGACGGAGACAAAGAGCCTTTTATGGTGCCTTGGAATATAGATTTGACACTAACGACAAATGTGTCGCACGGTAAAATATCAACTACCGATATCTATGACTTGGGAGGCAAACTGATAATTAAAGACGGAGTACTCATACTCGAACAGATGGGGTTTACTTCGGAGGCTGCCAAAATGCAACTTACATCTATTTACCGCTCGGAGCGTAAAAATCATCTGTTTGTAAGCTTAGACTTTCATCTGCTCGATATAGAGATAGACAAACTCATCAAAATGATACCGCAGATAGATACGATTGTACCGATGTTGCGTTACTTCTCGGGAAAAGGAGAGTTTCACTTGGCGGCAGAGACATACCTAAACTCAAACTACAATATAAAATACTCTACCATACGCGGAGCATCGGCATTCGAAGGCAAAAATCTCACATTGCTCGACAACGAAACATTCAACTCCATAGCTAAAAAACTAAGATTCAATAAGAAGACCCAAAACAAAATAGATTCTCTATCGGTGGAGCTTACTCTCTTCCGTGACGAAGTGGAATTATTTCCATTCCTGCTTGCAATGGATAATTATGAGGTAGTGCTACAAGGCAAATACAATCTGGCAAAAAACTATATGTTTAAGGCTGAAGCTATATCGCCCATAAGGATTGGTGTCGAGATAATAAAATCGAACGAATCTAATAAGTTGAAGCTATCCAAACTAAAACTGTTAAACCTTCAATACACCAATTTGTTCAAGCCGGAGAAACAAAATGTTACTCAGCGTCAGGTTATGGAGATGAAAAAAACTATTTCGGACGCTCTAAAAGCCAACGTAAAACCGCAATAAGTTTCTTACAATTAACACGTCAAAAATATGTTAAAAATAGCAATATCCAGAGACATACACATATCAAAAGATTTTGAATATCAACTGCTTAATAGCGGCATTGACATTGACTTTCACGATACGTCCAAACAGACGATGTTTTCGCGACAGTTCCCTGCCGAAATCAGATATTTGTCGAAAAATCATATTTTCTATTCGATGCAAAACGGCACTTATGATTTGGCTATTGTAAGCGAACATTTTCTTGCGGAGACAAATAAAGGTTTTGAAAAAATATACCAATTTGAAGATACCAAAACCAATCTCAATATTTTTATTCCCACCAATATGAAATACAGAGATGTGCTCTCTTTTTCAAACAAACGGATAGCCACCAATGTACCGGATATTGCTCGAAGTTTTTTCAAAGAGAAACGTGTGAGAGGAATAAATATTATTATCGACGAAAACCCTCAAAGTGCTGTTGATATGGGTATTGCCGACTGTTTTATCGAATTGCTTCACAACGTAGATTCTAAACAGTATCAGCCGGTAGAGACCATATTAGAGACCTCTCCGGTACTTATTATAAGTCCCAAGATTTCGCTCGAAAAGAGACATGTCTTCGTAGAAGAACTCGTACACAGACTCGAATCGGTACAAAACGCCCGTCATCAGATAAAAATAGAGGTATTGTGCGATATGGAAAGCAAAAACAGAATTATAGCCGAAATTCGTAAGATAGACGAGAATATGCTTGTACTCACTACTTTCGACCAAAAGAAAGTTATTATTCAAGCGATGATAGACGAAAAACAACTTTGGGATATAAGACATTATCTAAAAGAGATTAAGGCAGAAAAGATTATAGCTTACGATATATCAAAGTTGATTCTGTAAATAAAACAATCGCTGTTTTTTTATTTCAAAAAAATATTATACCTTTGCAACCTCAAAAAAGTAGAATACGGTATAACGGGTAATTATATTATAATTCTACTTCAAAAAAAATCAAAAACTATTTCAATGATATCATCTGTATAATTTGGTTTGTCTGCCTCATAAGCTACGCCCAAAGTATATTTGTTTTCGGTATGTTTTGATAATTCCATTACTATAAAAATTAAATATTCTATCAAAAAACAGATACATTCGTATTAACAACAAAAAAAATTAAACCCTAAATGTATAATATCTTACAGTTAAAGGCTAAGCAATTGTCCGAATTGCAAGAGATTGCCAAAGAGATGAATATAAAAAAAACCACAAACCTCGATTTTGATGCCCTCGTATATGCTATTTTAGACCAACAGGCAGTAGATAAATCGCTACAACCGCAAGAGACCAAGAGCAAACCCAAACGCACAAGAATAAAAAAGGCAACCTCAACAACAGAAGAGGTTAACACCACAGAAACACAAGAGACTGATACCAATACCTCAATATCTGTCAACAAAGAACAGAGTACAGCCAAAAGAAACAATAGAAACAAACAACAAAAGGCGGCTCCAATAGAGATTCCGCTGAAAACGGACAACAACGCCACAAATTCGCCTAAATCGGAGAAATCGACCAAACAAGATAAAACCGAATCGGAAGCAGTAGAGACAGAGGCACAGACAGATAGAAATATTGCACAAGAGATAGAGGCAGAATCGGCTGAAAAAATAGAAATACCTGAAAAAATAGAAATACCACAAAAACAAATCAACAACTCTGTAAAGACACACAGCAACAAAGAGCATAATATCACGGCAGAAAATGAACCCCAACCATTACCGTCGAACGACACTTATAAGTTTGACGACATAATAAACGGGTCGGGTACATTGGAGGTTCTCAACGAAGGTTATGGTTTTTTAAGGTCGTCTGATTACAACTATTTTTCGTCTCCCGACGACATTTACATATCGGCATCGCAGATAAAATTACTTGGTCTGAAAACAGGCGATATAATCGAAGGTCCTATTCGTCCTCCACAAGAAGACGAGAAATATTTTCCGCTCATCAAGGTAAACACTATCAACGGACTTGCTCCCGAAGCTATCCGCGACAGAGTACCTTTCGAACACCTTACGCCGCTTTTTCCCGACGAAAAATTTCGTCTTACCACAGGCAAAGGCGACTCGGCATCTATACGTGTAGTTGACCTATTTTCTCCTATCGGCAAAGGACAGAGAGGATTAATAGTGGCTCAGCCCAAAACGGGTAAAACCGTACTACTAAAAGAGATTGCCAACGCAATTCTCAAAAATCACCCCGAAGTATATATGATAATACTCCTCATAGACGAGCGTCCCGAAGAGGTTACCGATATGGAAAGAAGTGTAAACGCCGAGGTTATTTCATCTACATTCGACGAACCTGCCGAACGACACGTTAAAGTTGCCAATATGGTACACGAAAAAGCCAAAAGACTTGTCGAATGCGGTCATGATGTTGTGATTTTGCTCGACTCCATCACTCGTTTGGCTCGTGCATACAATACAGCGCAACCGGCTTCGGGCAAAATACTCACAGGAGGAGTAGATGCAAATGCCCTTCACAAGCCAAAACGCTTTTTTGGTGCGGCTCGTAATATCGAGAATGGAGGTTCGCTTACTATTATAGCAACAGCTCTTACCGAAACCGGCTCAAAAATGGACGATGTAATATTCGAAGAGTTCAAAGGTACGGGCAATATGGAGTTGCAGCTCGACAGACGATTGTCTAACAAACGTATATTTCCGGCGGTTGATATTAACGCTTCGAGTACTCGTAGAGACGACTTACTGCTAAACCCACAAATGCTTAACAGAATGTGGATACTAAGACGTTACCTTACGGATATGAACTCTATAGAAGCGATGGAATTCCTTCTGCAACGTATGGAGAGGACAGAAAACAACGAAGAGTTTTTAGCCTCTATGAACGACTAATTCGAGGCGAATATAAACCATTGAAACCCCAAGAGAGATTGTCTGTATTGTCAATCTCTCTTGGGGTTTCGGTAAAATAAGATAAGCCCCTTTCATAACAAAAGATATATCTTTGAGTATATTAAGGCATTACAGATTAATGTCGGTTGTTTATCGGACAGCAATGAAGCCAATTTTCAAAACGCACCTATGAGTAATTTAGAAAAGATTACAGAAATAAAAAATATTTCTGTAATCTTGGTGAAAAATA
The DNA here is from genome assembly GCA_041814825.1 of Bacteroidota bacterium. Taxonomy (GTDB): domain Bacteria; phylum Bacteroidota; class Bacteroidia; order Bacteroidales; family Paludibacteraceae; genus F0058. The sequence continues at coordinate 11,830 of JBGXXV010000049.1, forward strand.
TAAGAAAAAACAAACTTAGCTATTCCTGAACCTTTTATTTACTTACCCCATCTTTTGGTAATATCTCCAAAGGCATCTATACGCCTGTCTCTAAAAAACGGCCATATTCGGCGTAACTGTTCGGTACGACCGAGGTCTATCTCTACAACTATATTCTGTTCCTCTTCTCCGGCTTGTGCCAAAGGTTCGCCCTGTGCTCCGAACACAAATGAGTGTCCCCAAAATTTTATACCGCTGTCGGACTCTTCCGACTGTTCAAACCCTGTCCGATTGCACGCTACAATAGGCAGATTATTCGCCACCGAGTGCCCTCTTTGTACGGCAATCCACGCATTTAGCTGTCGCTCTTGTTCATCGGCATTATCGTGTATGTCCCAACCTATGGCAGTTGGATAGATAATTATATCAGCACCATTGAGAGCCATTAGTCGAGCAGCTTCGGGATACCATTGGTCCCAACAAATCAAGATACCGAGTTTTCCGACCGAAGTTTTTATCGGCTCAAATCCCAAATCGCCCGGAGTAAAGTAAAATTTCTCGTAGAAAGCAGGGTCGTCGGGAATATGCATTTTACGGTATATACCAGCCACAGACCCGTCTTTCTCCAATACCACAGCAGTATTATGATACAGCCCATTAGCTCTTTTTTCAAAAATAGATATCATTATCACCACACCGAGTTCTTTTGCCAACCGACCAAAATATTGTGTGGAACTACCTTCGATTTCCTCTGCAAGGTCAAAATTATCAACATTTTCGGTCTGGCAAAAATAGAGAGTATTATGCAATTCGCTCAATATTATCAACTCTGCTCCCTGTGAGGCACAGAGGCGGATATTTTGAGTCAGTTTCTCAATATTTTTTGCCTTATCTTTACAATAAGTCTGTTGTATCAATGCTATTTTCATATTTATCCGAAAACAAAATTATTATATTTTTATCATATAGAATATATTATAAACCCCATAAACAACAATAAGCCAAACAACAACACATTACGAGCCGTCTTGCCTAATATGGCTATCAGCGCCCTACCCTCACCTATCTGTATCATCTGTCGCCAAGTTACAATATGAACCAAAATATAAAGAATAGGCAATAAAGCTACCGCAGCAAGCCCCTGCAACCAAAAATATTGACAAAGTACAACTGCAATAATACCGTTTATCAAATAAAAATACTCTCCGAATTTTTTGCCGAATATCACTATTGTCGTTTTTTTCCCCGCTTTTTTGTCCAATTCGTAGTCTCTGTAATTATTGGACACCAATATATTGGTCGAAACCAAACCTATTGCCAATCCACACACAAATGCCTCAGTAGTAAAGGTACTCGACTGCACAAAGTATGTAAATACGACAGGTACAATACCATAGAACAACAAAACACACACATCGCCTAAACCTATATACGCCAATGGGTATTTGCCTCCGGAATACGCAATAGCAGACACAGCAACGGCTATACCGACAAACAACAAACGCCAATCGACCAACCACATCAATACCATTCCCAACGCACAAGCTACGACAAGTACGACAAGAGAGGCTACAATCATCTGTTTGGGCGTAACCCAGCCTTCGGCAACAGCTCTCTGAGGTCCCAATCGTTCGGGAGTATCGCTCCCTTTTTTATAGTCAAAATAATCGTTGGCAAAGTTGGAAACTATCTGTAAGAACATCGCTATCAACAAGCAAATAAGTGAAAGATACCAATTAAAAACACCATCTTTGATAGCCAGTCCTATGGCAATAATTACAGGTGATATGCCCGCAACAAGTGTCTTGGGACGAGCCGCCAAAATCCAACGATTTACCCTTGTGTTCATAATAAATAATTATCTATACATTATAAAATAGTCTCAAAATCTTATGGAACAATCTGTTAGGAAGTATGCCATAAGCTGCCACAGAAAGCCTTTGGACTATATTCGGTGCTATCAAATATCTGAATTTAGGAGATTTTTTATTAGCTATCTTAACTATTTTTTTAGCCAAATATTTAGGATTGCCACCTCCCAATTCGTCTTTCTCTATATTCTTGATTACCCTTCCAAAAGATTCTCCATAATCGCTGTCTTGGGTAGATAAAAGCGATATTTTGCGATTTTTTGTAAAACCGGTATTGAAATCACCGGGCTCCACAACCACAATATTAACGCCAAATCGCTTCGTTTCGAGACTCAATGCCTCAGAATAAGCCTCTACCGCAAACTTCGAAGCCGAATAAAAACCCTGATAAGGCAACGTAAAGACCCCTCCGATAGAGCTGATATTTAGAATCATACCACTTTTTTGAGAACGTAAATAAGGCAATACGGTCGAACATGTATTAACTACTCCTCTAAAATTGGTATTCATCTGAAGGTCAATCTCTTCGTCAGTAGCAAGCTCCGCAGCTCCGGCTATACCTATTCCTGCATTATTTATCAATATATCTATCCTGCCCTGTTCGGATACGATTGAAGCGACAACCTCTTTTATGCTTTCTCTTCGGGTAACATCCAAATATTTTACCGTCAAACCTCTCAACTCAAAATCCAACTCTTTGCGAGCAGTGCCATAGACGATATGTCCGTCCGATAGCAATGCTTCTGCAATAGCCCTGCCAAAACCCGAAGAAACTCCGGTTATCAAAACTACTTTCTGCATATTATATAATATATCCAATTCATTTCACTGTCCAAACCTTACAAATCTCAGGCTCTATCCTGTAATTAAGCAAAAACTCTATCTTCTCCGAGGTAAAAGTCTCCTGGACCTCCATCACTCCCTCTATATACGGGACAAAAGGTGCAATTCTTATTTGATTGATACTGTCTATCTTATCGTTACTTACTACTTTATAAACCACCTCTTTGGCACACCACATAAGGGTTTGATGTACCTTTGCATTATTTTTTTCGATAAAATCCTGTTCATATCCCGACAAATACTTGTTGCCGACTCTTACAGCCTTATCGCTTATTCTCTCTATATCAATCCCTACTCTTTTGAAAGGGTGCAGTATAATCCCTACATATTTCCCTGTATGTGTTATACTTATATTATAAGAACGGTCTGACAAAAACGGCGAACCGTTAGGCAAATACTCGATATTCTTTTCTTCTTCAAGCAAATGTTTCAACAAAACACGTACGGCAATAAATTCCAAACGACGCTTTTCGCTACCGAAGCCGGATATTTGTTTAAGTAAATCCATTCTATTATCCATAGACGAAATCAGTTGGCTTTCGGTCTCTTCTATATACCAAAAGCCCATTATGGTACCGTCTTCGAATACCTCTTTGCTTTGTAACATCTATTTTATATATAAAAATTTATTTTTACAAAATTAGTACAAAAAACAAATAAATATGACATATAAAAAACAAAACAAAAGTTAATTTAAAACAAATAAAGTTATATTTTAGTATTTTGTATTGCATAGTAGTAAAATATAAATTACTTTTGCAAAAAATATAGTACTATTTTTAGCTAAGAGATTATTAATTGAATTTTATAAACTTTTTACACCGATAAACTAACGATGAATGTAGAAAATATCAAATCGCAAATGCGAAAAGGGGTATTGGAGTATTGCATACTGCTTATACTCAAACATCAGGAAGCGTATGCGTCGGACATCATCAAGACATTGCAGGAGATAAACCTGATAGTGGTCGAAGGTACGTTATATCCGATGCTCACACGCTTGAAAAACGACAATCTGTTGTCGTATCAATGGGTGGAATCTACACAGGGACCGCCACGAAAATACTATACCATTACCGAACAAGGAAACGGCTTTTTGCTCGAACTCGAAAAATCGTGGAACGAACTCAATGTATCAATCGAGAAATTAAAAGAGTGATAACCATTTGATACCATTTGAGGGTTGAACCAAACTTTTATTTCAAAAAAAAATCAAAATCACAATAGTTAAACATTAAAAATACAAAATATTCAGTATGAAACATACACTAACGGTAAATCTAAACGGAAAGCTATTCAATATCGACAACGATGCATATAACCTTTTGGATAGCTACATAAAGAGCCTCAACTCGTATTTTGCCAAAGACAGCAGCCGAAAAGAGATAATTGCCGACTTCGAGGGGCGAATACAGGAGCTCCTTTCGGGCAGGAAACCAAATGTAGGCGATGTTATCTCGATAGACGACGTTGAGGAGGTTATAAAGCAAATAGGCAAGCCCACCGAGTTTGAAGTCGATGCCGAAGATACCAACGACAGCTCGAACGAGACCAAAGGCTATGCTCAAAACGAGGCAAAGAGGATAAAACGCCTCTACCGCAACCCCAACGACAAAATGTTGGGCGGAGTGTGTTCGGGAGTGGCGACTTTCTTCAATATCGATGTCTCGATTATACGTATAATATTGGTACTGTTGGTATTGTTTAGCGTTGGCTCTCTGATAATTGCCTATATCGTTCTGTGGATACTTCTGCCAGAGGCGAAAACAGCCGAACAACAACTCCAAATGAGAGGCGAACCGATAACAATCGAAAATATCGGCAAAATAGTATCCGAAAACGCCCAATCGGTGGGAAACGACGTAAAAGACGCTTTCAATCGTGCCAACCAAAATGGATTTATATCGACAATATTTAAGATGTTTTTCATTGTCATCGGTGCTATTGTACTAATTCCGTTGGTTTTTGCGTTGCTTGTACTTATTGCCGTACTTTTTAAAGTCGTCGGAGCATTCTTTGTCCAGTTTAGCAGTGCCATAGCGTTGCCGTCAACCATATCGGTAGGGCTGTTTTTGGGCATACCTATTGTGGCTATGATATACGGAATACTTTCGAGTATATTCAAATGGTCGCCTATGCACAAATCCGTAAAGATAATAAGCCTTGCTATATGGCTTGTGTCGCTGGTAATATTGGTATTTACGGCCACAAAAATAAATTGGCAATCGGTTTCGGAACAAGAGTGGGTCAAAGCATTGCAACATAAATCGCGCAAGGTTTTCGGATGGGAAGTAAGTTCAAATACCGTTGTAGGCTATGGCAACATACAGGAAAAGACATACAAATTCGAACAACCGATTGAGGCGATAGACGTTCGCAATAACATTAATATAGCAATATTGGAAGACAAATCGATAACCGACCAAAATACGGTTGTTGTGGTAACCGACAGCAACTTGCTTGATGTTATTCAAGTGAATTTGTACGCCAATATACTTACCATAAATACACCGAACAATCTTCGTATCGAGCCGACACAGGACAATATCATTTTGAAAGTAAAACAAAATATTTGGAAGTCGATAGAGTTGTCGGGGGCAACAGAACTGACAATAAACGACAAATGGCAGATGAAAGATGTATATATATCGGTAGGTGGAGCTTCCGTACTGTATGCGGGAAACGTCGAATTCGACAGGCTTAATATGAATGTAAACGGTGCGTCGAATGTTGATATGATAGGCAATGCCAAGTATGCCGAATACCACATATCGGGAAATTCCGATATAGACAACGAGCAATTGCTAACGGATAGCATAACGGTAAGAATAACAGGTGCCAGCGACATAGATATATATCCGCTAAAATACCTAAAAGGAAAGGCATCGGGAGCATCGAATATAACTTCGCACAACCGCTCTAGAATATTGAGTGTAGATAACACGGAGTCGAGTAAATTCCGTATCCAAGATTAGAAAGATGCGATAGTATGGTATTTATGCCAATGACAACACCAACACAATCGGATATAGAGTAAATTAAAATTTGTTTGTAATGAATGCTTCAAGCTATCGGCGGCAGGCACAAGGGCAATCCGCCGATGGCTGATGAGCAGAATGGAATTGGATTATTACCGAATAATTAGTACCTTTGCCACCGTTTTTTTAAAATAGAATAAAAAATAGAAATAGACAACAATAATCATACGGAAAAGAGTTTTTATGACGAATTTTTTAATCAACAAAAAAATATAATGATTTTATGAGAAAAGTATTTATTGTATTTATCCTGTCGGTTATGGCAGTTGCCGGATTTGCACAGGATATAGAAGGACAATGGAAAGGCACGCTCAACGTGCAAGGTTACAAGTTGCAGATGATATTCAACGTCTCTCAAAAAGAGGGTAACTACTCCACCACACTCGACATTCCCGAACAGAAAGCACGCGGAATAGTATGCGGTACCGTCTATGCGGACGGCAATCTCGAATTTAACATTGCATCTGTCAATGGGCAGTATAAAGGTAAAGTAGCGGGCGACACGATAAAAGGTGTCTTCTCGCAGCAAGGAATGAGCTTTCCGCTCGATTTGTTGCGTAGCTCCGCCGCTCCCGCAACACTGAAAAAATATACCATACGCGGCTCTGTGGTCGATAGTATCGGTAACGCCGTGGCATACCCCACCGTCTCTATCAAACGCGACTCCACAGAGGTCGAATTTACCGATAGATATTCGGGCAATGCAGACGGAACATTCGAAATAGAGACCAAAGCCGCACCCGGAGTATTGTGGGTAAATATTACGGCACAAACAAAAACATCGGTGGATAAGAAAGTAACATTAGCCGAGAGCAATACGGTAGAGCTTGGCAAAGTAGCCTTACGCGACGGCGAAGAGCTATCTGCCGTGTCGGTGGTGGCATACAAACCGCTCGTTACCCAAAGTTTAGACCGCATCAACTACGACGTCGAAGCCGACCCCGAAAGCAAAACCAACTCAGTCATGGAGATGTTGCGTAAAGTGCCTATGGTAACCATCGACCACGAGGACAAAATCAAAGTAAAAGGTTCGTCGAACTACAAAATATACATCAACGGCAAACCCTCCAATATGGTTACCAAAAATCCCAAAGATGTGCTAAAAAGT
>JBGXXV010000050.1:0-7639 GCA_041814825.1 Bacteroidota bacterium
GTTAGCAAAAAAAGAATTGCGGCACGCTTTCGGCTCGACCCACATCGGACTTGTGAGCTAAACGATATATATTCATTCGCCTGCATTGTTGTCCAAAAACCAAAACGATATTTAGTGCGAATGAATCGGATATCGTTCTTAACGCTCTCTGCGTCCTGTGGGTTGCCCCGAGCCTACTGCTAACGCCGCTGTCTATTTTGAGCGTTTTGTCATTTAAACAAAACGGTAAACGTTTCAACAACCAAAAATGGCATTAGTGGAGAGACGGGGTGTCCCACTGTGCGAGGCGAGCGTGAAGAACGAAAGCCTGTTTGAGCGAAGCGAGTTCTTTCGTTTAGCGAGCAAGCACATAGTGGGTCGGCTCGGAGCTATAGCCTTGACTTTTTTTGATTACTTTTTTGTGTCAAGACAAAAAAGTAATTCGGAGACAAGGGGGCAGACAGCCCCAATGAAATGATAAAACATTCCGATAGCCTCACGTCTTTTCTAATGCGGAATACGGAGGAAACCTCATAATAACCCGATAAACAAATGTACAAGATAAGCCCATTTCATAACAAAAGCATATATCCGGTTGTTTATTAAGATATTACAGATTGATGTCGGTTTTTTATCGGACAGCAATAATAAAATTAATGGTTTTAACAATAAATATTTGGTTTTTGTTTGTTACCTTTGTAGTTTGTATTTATTATTCATACAGAGTATATGAAAAGAACATTATTGACCGTCATATCGGTTATAACAATACTATTTGCCGTATCAACCGGAGCAATCGCCAACAGAGAATACAAATATTATGATGTAAGACAATCTCGTACCGAAAACATTTCGGTATCGGATACTCTTAGTACAATAACGGACAATATCGACCAAGATACCATAATGCAGCTGTATGCAGTAGATGAATTTCCCCGATTCGAGCAGTGTAAAGACGTAAGCATAGAGAAGAGCCAACAATGTTTCAAACAACATCTGTATCTATTTATTGTCCGTAATTTTTCTTATCCCGAAGCGGCTATGGATAAAGGTATACAAGGCATAGTAAACGTTGTATTCAAGATTAATACCAATGGCATAGTCGAGATATTGGAAGCAAAAGGAGAACACCCCATTCTCAACAATCACGCAAGGACAATAATAGAGCGATTACCTCGGTTCATTCCTGCCAAATATAAGGGAGTACCGGTAGCTATATTATGTAGCCAACCAATAAGATTTACCCTTAATGATTAAGAGTAGCCAATATTTGCACAAAACAAGGATTATAGGTCTTTGACCAGTATCTCTTTGGAGGTTGCAATCGTTTTTTCTTTGAGGACTTTTACCTGTGCCCATATTTGGGAGTAGTGACTGTCAAGTTTCAATCCGTAGTTCTCTTTGCCCGTATTTTCGATTCTGCTTAAAATCATTGCCACCGAGATTTTATTTATATCCATAGCAGGCATATATGTATGGTTGTTTTTTTCGTCTATTATCTCCACTATTATACTTATTTGCAATAGCTTTTTTATTGCATCGTTTACCATACGTATAGGCAGATTGCTTTGGTTTGCCATATATTCGGCAGATACGGAGGGCAACCCCTCTTCAAACCGCTTGATTATGATTTTACTTACCAATATCAACACAAAATCCATAAAACGCCTCGAAGTACTCTCTTTTTCGTATTCGTAATACTTGTCTTTTAGATTCTGACTCACAAATGACAACTCCGCACCATACAACACTATAAGCCACGATATTTGCAACCAAAAGAAAAACAAAGGAATAGCCGCAAAAGTACCATAGACGGTATTATAACGAGACAGATTTATCTGACCATTAACATACAGATACTGAAACAGTTGAAAAATAGTACCGCATATAATACCCGCAAACAGAGCATGGAAAAATTTTACCTTAGTATTAGGCACTACAAAATATAGAAGAGTAAACAGCAACCAATAGAAGAAAAAAGGCAATACCCTCACAAAAAAATTGTTGAGAGGCGAATAAAAATCGCCCAAAACCGAATTCATACGGCTATTAATATATATCGAAAAACCGCTTGCAAGACTTATCAATATAGGTACCACTACTATAAGGGCAATATATGTGGTAAATTGATGAAAAAACGAACGGGATTTCTCCACATTCCATATTTTATTGAAACTCTCTTCTATCTCCTGAAACGTACTGATAACCGTCCAAAGCAAAAACACTATACCTATACCGATAACCACACCTCCCGACATCTGTTCGAGGTAATTGTCGATAAACCGAGTAATATAAGGCACAAGCTCGTTTTGTCCTCTAAGAGCTTCGGTAATGGCAGTATTCACTCTCTCGGATATACCAAATCCACGCCCAACAGCAATAATAATAGCAAGTACAGGCACCAATGCAAGCACGGTACGAAACGACAGAGAAGTCGATTTTACCATCAATTCGCTTTTGGTAAAGCCCCTGACAGATAGAATTATCTTTTTCAATAAATTGAATAACAACACCTTAGTCCTCGACAAATTTCTATCTCCGATATCCCATATTTCGTGTGTCAAAAAGTGAATTATCTTTTTCAGAAGATACTCTATTCTGCCGAAAATACCTATTTGTTTTTTGCTGTCATTATCCATAACTATTTCAACACAATGGTTTAACAAAAAATAGTAGAACTATAAGCCGGATTCTGTCCCCTTACACAAAGGTGTTTGTCATTTATCTTGGACATACATCGCTGTCTGCCTCTATCGTTCTACCCTCCGACTCGGGCGAGCAACCCTATAACGTCGGTATACTTGAACTTTCAACACATAATGCGTACGGCATTGTTTGTTGCCAAACAATCGGTAGGCTCTTACCCTGCCTTTTCACCCTTACCTCAATAGCCAACGAGGCGGTTATTTTCTGTTACGCTAATTCGACCTCACGACCGACTTCCTGTTAGGAAGTATGCTGCTCTGCGTTGCCCGGACTTTCCTCCCCGCAAATATGCGAGGCGACAAACCGTTCTACTATTTTGCAAAGATAATACAAAATTTCAGTTAATCAATACATTGAGCGAATAGTTTTAGCATACCTTTTAGCTATTTCCGCACCAACCGCTAATCACTATTCAATCCGTTCGACAACTCTTCTACCTACTACATCTTATCTATCGTCGATACTCCGAGTGTTATCTCTTCCAATACGTCGAGCAATACTTTGACGGTTTCGAGAGATGTAAACATCGCTACATTGTTTTCTACCGCACAGCGACGTATCTGGAAACCGTCTTCGGTGGTCATATTTTTGTTAATATCAATAGTATTAATAACGTAGCTGACGTGTCCTTGACGAATAGAGTCGAACATTTCGCTCGAGCCTTCCGACAATTTTTTTCTTACACGGGTACGTATGCCGTTATTTTTTAGGAATTTGGCTGTGCCTTTTGTTGCCTCGATATTGAAGCCGAGATCGTAGAACCGTTTTACCAGAGGTAATGCTCTGGGTTTGTCGCAGTCGGCAATGGTAACGAGTATTGTACCGTAGTTTGCCACGTTCATTCCCGACGAACGCAATGCTTTGTACAAGGCACGGGTAAGCGATTTGTCGTAACCGATAGCCTCACCTGTCGATTTCATCTCGGGCGAGAGATAGGCGTCCATTCCGCGTATTTTGCTGAACGAAAAAGCAGGTGCCTTTACAAACCAACTCTCTTTTTCCTTGTGATATACCTCAACGATACCCTGCTCTTTAAGCGACTTCCCAAGTTGAACCCGAGTAGCTATGTCTGCCATCTGTACCCCTGTGGCTTTGCTAAGGAACGGTACGGTACGGCTCGAACGCGGGTTTACCTCAATAACAAACACATCATCGTTGGCATCGGCTATAAACTGAATATTAAAGAGTCCTTTTATGCCTATTTCCAAACCAAGTTTTACGGAGTAGTCGATGATTTTGTCTTTTACCTTCTGCGACACCGAAAAAGTGGGATATACCGAAATACTATCGCCCGAATGGATACCTGTACGCTCCACGTGCTCCATTATACCGGGAATAAATACATCTACTCCGTCGCATATCGCATCTACTTCGAGCTCCTTGCCGGAAATATATTTATCTACCAAAACCGGCTGATTTACATTTATTTCTACCGCCGTTTGCAGATATTTTTTCAGACTCTCTTCGTTATTGACTATTCGCATAGCTCGTCCGCCAAGTACAAAACTCGGACGCACCAACACAGGATAACCGATAGCATTAGCCGTTTTACAACCGTCTTCGATATTGGTAACGGCGTGTCCTTTGGGCTGCGGTATTCCGAGATTACTCATAATACGCTCAAAGCTGTCGCGATTTTCGGCTTTGTCGATAGCGTCAACATCCGTACCGATTATCTTCACTCCAAGACGATGCAATGGTTCGGCAAGGTTGATGGCTGTCTGTCCGCCGAGGGTAACTATCACTCCATCAGGCTTTTCGAGCTCTATTATATTCATTGTGTCTTCTACCGTAAGAGGTTCAAAATAGAGTTTGTCGGACGTGGCATAATCGGTTGATACGGTTTCGGGGTTATTATTAACAATAATCGCTTCATAACCCGCATCTTGTATAGTCCATATAGCATGTACGGTCGAATAATCGAACTCTATTCCCTGTCCTATACGGATAGGTCCCGAACCCAAAACCACTATCTTTTTCTTATCCGAAACTATCGACTCGTTCTCTTCCTCATAAGTGGAGTAGAAATACGGTATATACGCCGAAAATTCGCTTGCACAGGTATCTATCATCTTATAGACAGGGAAAATATTATGCTTCTTGCGAAGACGGAAAATATCGAGTTCGTCGATAACATTATCTGCCTTCGACCAACATTGGGCTATGTATTTATCGCTAAAACCCATCTTTTTTGCATCTATAAGCACGGAAATATCGTTAGGGTATTCTTTTACAGTATTTTCGTATTCCACAATGTTCTTTATCTTTTCGAGAAAAAACATATCTATTTTTGTAGCATTGTATATCATACCCAAGTCTATACCGTTGCGGATGAGTTGAGCAATAGCATATAGGCGGTCGTCGGTGGCTTGGCGTATGTAAGCGATGAGTGTTTCGTTGTCTTTGTCGTCGAACTTTTTGTGCCATATATGACAAACACCTGTTTCCAGTCCCCTTACGGCTTTAAGCAGGCTCTCTTCCATTGTACGACCTATCGACATTACCTCGCCTGTGGCTTTCATCTGAGTGCCGAGAGTATTTGATGCCTCCGAGAATTTATCGAACGGGAAACGTGCTATTTTGGTAACAATGTAATCGAGCGCCGGCTCAAAACTTGCAGGCGTATTGTCGAGCCGTATCTCGTCGAGAGTAAGCCCTACGGCTATTTTGGCACTAACACGGGCAATAGGATAACCGCTTGCTTTCGATGCCAACGCCGAGCTACGGCTTACACGAGGATTGACCTCGATAAGATAGTAATTGAAACTCAATGGGTCGAGTGCAAACTGCACGTTACAACCACCTTCAATCTTCAACGCACGGATAATTTTTAGTGCAGAGTCGCGAAGAAGCTGATACTCCTTGTTGGTCAATGTCTGCGAAGGGCAAACCACCATCGAATCGCCCGTGTGAACACCCACAGGGTCGATATTCTCCATATTACAAATAGCTATGGCCGTATCGTTTTTATCTCGAATAACTTCATACTCAATCTCTTTAAACCCTTTTATCGACTTTTCGACCAAAACCTGATGTACGGGCGATAGCGACAAAGCGTTACGCATTACCTCGCGAAACTCCTCTTCGTTCTCGGCAAAACCGCCGCCTGTACCTCCAAGCGTAAAGGCAGGTCGTAGCACCACAGGATAGCCTATATCTTCGGCAGCGGCAAGCCCCTCTTCCATAGAGTTGGCAATGACAGATGGCAAAACAGGTTCGCCGAGACTCTGACAAAGTTCTTTGAAGAGTTCGCGGTCTTCTGCTTTCTCTATACTCTGAAACGATGTGCCGAGTATCTCCACGTCGCACTCTTCGAGGATACCCTTTTTGGCAAGTTGTACGGCGAGGTTAAGCCCTGTCTGCCCACCAAGTCCGGGAACGATGGCATCGGGACGCTCAAACCTTATAATCTTAGCCACGTACTCCAACGTAAGAGGCTCCATATAAACCTTGTCGGCAATGTTGGTGTCGGTCATAATGGTAGCGGGATTTGAGTTTACCAATATTACCTCATATCCCTCCTCTTTCAGAGCAAGGCAGGCTTGTGTCCCTGCATAGTCAAATTCGGCCGCCTGTCCGATTACAATAGGTCCCGAACCTATTACCATCACTTTTTTAATATCTGTACGTTTCATTGTATATTTATTTTTACGGTTTTGCTGTAATTCTAAAAAAAAGAGTAACCATTTAAAATTTAGCAGATTACTCTTTTTGTGTTTGAAAAAATAAGATAAGCCATACGGCATCTCGGCTGTATGTCGCTATTTATCAAAATTTCCGTTGTTTGATGATACAATTCCATTTCGAGCGACAAAATTAATTATTTTTTCATAACTTTGCAAGTGGAATAAAATTGTTTCATCAAAAATCATCTTTTTATTATGAATATCACAACTATACTTATTCGGTCGGCAAGTGGTTTGGTTTATATCGCTCTGATTGTGGGTGCAATAATGCGTGGCGGTATATCGTTTTCGGTGGTCTTTTCGCTTTTGGCTATCTTCTCATTGTTTGAATATCACACACTTGCAAACAAACTTGATGGTATAAAAACTCTCCCTTGGTACGGTGCCCTTGGCGGTATCATTGCATTTTTACCATTCTATTTCGATGCGGTATCGTTGCCGATAGCTATGTCGGCATATCTGCTGTTTATTTTTTCTTTTGGAATAACGGAGATATTCCGTAAAAAGCCCAACCCCATACACAATACTGCTTACAACGTTTTCGGACAGATGTATATCGTGCTGCCTTTTGTGCTTATGGCAAATCTGCTCGATATCAATCCTTATCTTTTACTATCTGTATTCGTAATAATATGGACAAACGATACATTCGCCTATCTCGTTGGGTCTCTCATAGGTAGCCACAAGCTTTTCCCTCGCATATCGCCCAACAAGTCGTGGGAGGGTTTTGTTGGCGGGCTCGTCGGGGCGTTGGCGGTGGTATTTCTATTCAATCAGTTCGGCGGATATACCATTACGCCCGACTTCACACTCGCACATTGGTTGATTTTCACCCTCGTCATCGTACTTTTCGGCACATTGGGCGACCTCTTCGAGAGTCTTCTTAAACGAACCGTCGGCGTAAAAGACTCGGGCAATATCATGCCGGGACACGGCGGACTGCTCGACCGCCTCGACAGTGTAATATTCGCCATAATACCTGCATATCTGTTTGTTTCTTGGGTTTTGTATGGATAAAGTGCTATTCTTCTACCGCTAAACCTCGCAGAAACGAGAAAATAGGCTGTAATTTCAAAATAGCTGTGTCGGACTATGAAAATATTTTCAATAGCAACACTATATAATATAATGATAGATAAGCGAAATATTGCATACTATCGGTGAACAATTAATTATAAAAAAAGCTGCCCTTAGAGGCAGCTTTTTTACATCAATCTTTAAACTTAGCACCGAGATATTCTCTATTGAGACGTGCTATGTGTATCAAC
>JBGXXV010000051.1:0-13836 GCA_041814825.1 Bacteroidota bacterium
ATACGTACTATATATGTACCTGCCGAGAGGTGCGAGATGTTTATCTCCGTCTTACTGCCTGTGGCTATGGCGGTAGCTACCGTGTGCCCCGACAGGTCGGTAACGGTAACGGATACGGGCGAGGAGCCTACCTCTGTGGCTACCGTAATATACTCACTCGCAAGGGTGGGGTAGATACTGAGTGCCATATAATCGCTATGGTCTATACCCGTACCTTGGGCAAACTCCGCATAGATATAGGTGTCTCTCTCCACTGTAATCTCTGTACCTGTGATAACTTCGGCATTAACCACTATTTTGGAGAGGTGATAGCCGTTGTTGGGTGTTGCCTCGAATTTTATAATAGTGCCGTGTTCTACTTGGCTACCGCTTGGTATGCTGCTATTGTTGGTGGCGTTGAGTATGGCAAGCGTACCGCCCACAGGCTGATTATAGGTAATAGTAAAGTTTTATTGCTCGATGATATTGGGCATAAACTTTTTCCACTGCGGAGCATTGCTATAATCGGGCACACTACCGGGTGGCACCAACAGTATGCAGGCATCGGCATAATTTCCTTTACGGATACCATCGAAAGCACCTTGCCCCAAAGTAATAGAGGCAGGGTTGATAACATCTATCTTTATCTTTTTTAAACTACTGCACCTGGAAAATGCATAATTTCCTATTGTTTCTACGGAGTTACCTATATTTACTGAGGTTAATTTAGTGCAATCCCAAAATGCATAATCTCCTATTTCAGTTACGGAGTTACCTATATTTACCGTTGTTAAGCTACTGCACTCACTAAATGCCTCATTTCCTATCGAAGTTACGGAGTTGGGAATATCTATGGATGTTAATTTAGTGCAATCCCAAAATGCATAACTTCCTATTGCAGTTACGGAGTTACCTATATTGACAGATTCTAAGCTACTGCACCCGAAAAATGCCGAATTTCCTATTGCAGTTACGGAGTTGGGAATATTTATAGTTGTTAAGCTACTGCAGCTGTAAAATGCCCAATATCCTATTTCAGTTACGGAGTTGGGAATATTTACAGATGTTAAGCTCCCGCACTCTTCAAATGCCGACTCTCCTATTACAGTTACGGAGCCGGGAATAGTATATGTACTATTTGTTTTACCCCGTGGATAACATATTAGTGTATCCATATTTTTACTAAACAGGATACCGTTGTCGGAGGCAAATCTGGGGTTTGAGCTACCTACATTGATATCTGTTATACCACTTCTGTAAAATGCCCACTCTCCTATTGTAGTTACGGAGTTGCCTATATTGACCGTTGTTAAGCTACTGCAATCCGCAAATGCTGAATTTCCTATTGTTTTTACGGAGTTACCTATATTGACAGTTGTTAATCTACTGCAATCCGCAAATGCCGAATTTCCTATTGCAGTTACGCTATAATTAGCTCCATCGTAGCTAACAGAGGAGGGTATATTTATATTTCCCGTATAATAATAATTAGGTTTTTTTATTACCTTGACCTCGTTGGGTTTTAGTGAGGTAACTCTAAAATATAATCCGCTATTGTTATCGTTAAATTCCGTGCCCACCTGAGCCATAGCCACCGCAACGGTGGCTATGGCGAGTATGGCTATTAATACTGCTTTTTTCATATACTTTTAAAAAACTTGGTTCAAGATAACTTTAATGGGTTTTTTCTGAAAAATTTTGAGCAAAGTTAGGTATAAATTTTGATTTCTGTAATTGTATCTAACTTACTCATATTCATTTTTGTTTTATATTAAAGTTACATTTGTGAATGCTTTGCATTGCACACTCTTTAATGTGCAGATAAAAAGTACGTTAATTGTAAAAAGTCCAAGATAATCCCATTTGGAATGTGGCAGGGTTGATAGGATAGCCGGGCATTAGCTGATAGCCTTTACCTCCAAATCGATACATATTGAAATGTGCGTACCGGAAGTAAAAACGGAGGCGTTTCAGATGAAAGTTGGCATAAACATTGAGATCGGGATAATTGCCTAATAGAGTATTGTTTTGTAGGTAAAATTGCCCGGTAGCAGGCATATAAGCATTGCCATAATATTCGGTATGAAAACGACAACTGATGCCTACTTGTGTCGTAAGTACGTCAAACAGTTTTGTTTTGAAGTATAAATTAGAATATAGTGCCAAATCGGGCAAAGGCAGTATCTCTCTATTTGAGGTAATTTGGTATGTCGCCTTGTTGTCACAGTGTATTTTCCATAATTTCAGATTTGCCTGTAAGGCAAAAGCCATTACCTGCAAATTGCCCGAAAATTGGGCAGGCAGAGCGTTATAATCGAAATATATGTAATTCCTGATATTTGCCAAATCGAAGCCCAAAGAGAGACCTGTTAGTTTTGAGGTCAGTTGTGAGTGTATTCGCACATCAAATGTTTTGGCAAAGTCGTTTGCCCACTCAAAATGGTTCGAAAAATAGTGATTAAGAAAAAATTCCGGTGATGTGTTTTTGACTTCTCCGCTTGCCTTTATACCAATAGTATCTGTGAATACTTTGAAGTTGGTGTTTATATTGCCTTGCAAAGAGAAGTCGCCAATACGCTTACCTGCAAAGGCTAATTGCCCTTTGAAATTATATTTTATAAACTCTCCTTCGTTTTTCGATAATTGTCCTCCTAAATAGATATTTTGCTCATACTCGTCTAAAAATTTGAAACCTATCGAATAGTTAGTGTTTCTAATCAGTTCGTGTTCGACGAATGCGGCAAGACCAAATTTGAGCAGAGTATTAAACTTTTCTTCCAAAGTAAGAGCAAATGTGTTTCTAAGATTCTGATAACGAATAGAGTCTAATGTATTTTGTGATGAATAATAAACATTTGCATAAAAATCATTGCCTGTTGCTTCGGTATAGCGTTTTTTTGCATTTTCGTATTTGACCGTATGTATAAACGAAGTAACAGGCACAAAATCATATACGGTAGAGTCTGTTTTTAACTTCCTCTCCTGTTCGAAGCCAAGACTATACTTGTGATTGAAGTAAAATATGGCACTTTTGTATGTGGATATGGCATTTACGGCATCCGAAAAGTTGGTCACCACATACTTGTATTGCGAACTGCTATTGAGAGCATCTACATCTTTGATACCTCCATTTTCTTGATTTCTAAAATCGTTGAACATTACCACCATATTAAACTCGTATCTCTTGCCACTGTATGAACCCCAAAAACCACCGTTGAGAGCTCTTGCTACCTGATATTTGTACCGACCACGTCCCAGTATGAAGTTGAATAGCCCGCCAAAATTGAGATATTTGTTGAAATTCATTGTATATAACGCTCTGAAATTGTCTTCATCTTGTAACGAAGGCAACGAGGTGCGGTATGTAAGGTTGGCGTATGGTGTTTTTGTATTAAAAAACCTAACATCTTCGACATTAATAGCATATACGTCGTAAGGGTTGGAGAATAAGAAGCGAGTTTTTTGCGTGCGGTCAAAAAAAATCTTTGATTGCAAAGGCGAACCCAAGTTGCCTGTCCACGAATTGGCGATAGAGTATTTGTCGGGTGGAGTATTGTCCTGAAAACTCGTGATAATAGTATCTACACCGCATGTATCGGCTATGCCCAAATGTTCGTCGATTTGCCAACTGCGTACGTCTATCGGCAACTGTTGAGGCACGGTAGATTGATTGGTGGTATTTGTCGGATTGATTGACCCAAAAGACTCTAAGTTCTGTCCGGTTGTCGTAATAGCCACCAAAATGGATGTTAATAATAGCAGATATTTTTTCATCGTTGCAAAATTACATCTTTTTTTGGAAACTATCTCCTATATTTATCAATCACACATAAAATATATAAATGATTGTATATTATATCTATATCTAATATTATAAAATAATTGTTTGAAAATACGTTATTTATCGAACACAAAGCATTTTGCCACAGTCACAATCTTTCGGGTGGGGGGCGACTCTTGCTTTCTCTGCTTTATTTTCTTTGGATAAAAGACTAATAATGCACCGTAGAGAGTATAACTGTTGGTCGTTTGTTAATTGTTGGATTATATAAGTACTTTTTTTAGAAAAAATATACTGTTTGGGTATGTTATGAGAAAAAAATCATATATTTGTAGTCGAATTATAATTAACCGAGTATTAAATAAATAAAAACCAACAAAAAAATGATTGATTTTAGGAATACAGAGATTGCTTTTCGTTCCAAAAGCAATGCAGACCTTAGGAGAGCACAAATGCTTTTTACTGCTATGGGCAAACGTTGGATAGTACAGGGAGGCAAACATCTGTCGCGATTTGCTTCTGCAATACATTTCCCTATCGGTTGGGCATTGAAACCCACTATCTACCGTCAGTTTGTCGGTGGCGAAAACCTCCAAGAGTGTATCGCCGTAGCCAAAACCCTCAAAGATTCGGGTATATGGTCTATCTTCGACAATTCGGTAGAAGGTGGTGGTACGGAGGAGTTTACCAGAGCCAATTTCGAAGAGGCTATTCGTTCTATCGTATTTACCAAAGAGCAAGAGCGTGTTGCCTACTCTGTGTTTAAACCTACGGCTTTGGCACCTGCAGATGTGCTCGAAAAAGCCTCCGAAGGTAAGCCGCTTACTGCCGACGAACAACAGATTTATAGTCGCTTTGTGGAGCGTTTCGACGCATTGTGTAAAAAGGCTTTCGAGATGGATGTCCGTATCCTTGTCGATGCCGAAGAGTATTGCTATCAGGCAGAGATAGACCGACTTACCGAAGAAGCTATGCGTAAGTATAACCAACAACGTGCCATTGTGTTTGCTACCTTACAGATGTACCGCCATGACCGAATGCCATACCTCAAATATCTTTACGAAGATGCCACAAAACACAATTATATTGCCGGAGTGAAGTTTGTGCGCGGAGCCTATATGGAGCGTGAGCGTGCCAGAGCCAAACGTATGGGCTACCTCGACCCTATATGCCCAAACAAACAAGCCACAGACGACAACTATGATTCGGCTCTTCGCTATTCGATAGATAATATCGACCGTTTCGAGGTTTTTAACGGCACTCATAACGAGAAATCAAACTTGCTTTTAGCCTCTTTGCTCCAACAAAAAGGTATTGCCAAAGACGACCAACGTGTGTTTTTTGCACAGCTGTACGGTATGAGCGACAATATATCGTACAACCTGTCGAATGCAGGCTATAATGTAGCAAAATATGTGCCTTATGCTCCCGTAAAAGATGTATTGCCTTATCTTATACGCCGTGCCGAAGAGAATACCGCTATTGCAGGACAAACATCTCGTGAGCTCGAACTGATAAACACCGAGGTAAAACGTAGAAAAAACGTTGAGTGATATTATCGTCCGAATATTTTTCCCCAAAAAAATTAATAACAAAGCCCAAATTTTGAATATTTGGGCTTTGTTATTTGACCGAAAAACAATGTCGCTACTTATCGTTGGAGACGAGGAGCTATAATTGTGTAATATTTCTGAAACTTTTCGGATATTGCCGTTGCTTTACTGTTATTATTGCTTAATGCTAAGAAAGCACATTGTTGTAATACTTTGAGGTTTTGTTGTAGAGTGATTTCGGGCGACACGTAGCTTTGCTTCTTGGTAGGAAGAGACAGTACGTAGTCAAGATTTTGTTCGGTAGCTATCAAAACCTTATCAAGTATGTACTCGGCTTGTTGTCTGTCGCCTACTTTATAATAGCTATCAACAAACGATAACATCGAATAATCGTAAGGTAAAATACTTTCGGGTATCTCTTGGATAGATTTGTCAAGAGTAGCTTTGGCTCTCACAGAGTCGCCTTTGTCGATAAGGCCCATAGCAAGTTGAGCAAATGATTGACGTACTGTTTTGGCTATACGGGCATTGGTCTCGTCGAGATAAATATCTTTGCCTTTCAGATTGTAATGAAATTTATTCATCATATTGTCATACATTACATCGGTATTCGCTCCTCCATTCTTCTTTACCGGAACAAATCTATATGCCAACCCTTCGTTTTGCGAGTATTCGTCGATAGACTTTGTAGGATAAAAATCGCTGCCAACTGTAATACAGAAATATATTGGTCTGCTCCAATCGTTGTTTTTCAAGATGTTCAGTACGGTCAAATCTCCTTTGCTTAGGGTTTGTTGAGTGATTTTTAGTGAAATAGTATCTACAATGTTGTCGTAGTCTTCCGGAGCTACTACTCCGGCCTCTATTACTTTTTGTTTATCCACAGGGAAAGTCAATGTAGAGGCAAACAATACATTGTAGTTGTCCACCATAAACTCTTTGTTCCGTAATAGTTTGAAAGCTTCGCCTGCATCAAGTTTACCTCCGAATGCAGGGTGGTCTCTTACTATTGTTATGTCAAGAGAATTTTTTTGATACTCTTCGACAGTGAAGTCTATCGGTAGCGGAGCACCGTTGTAGTATGGTCTTTTCATCTGGTCGATATACCATTCTGTCGGGATATACGACAAGTTACAAGTTCTTATATCGTCTCGCGTACCCTCTACTTCTTGGCTATACCATAGTGGGAAAGTGTCGTTGTCGCCGTTACAGAATAGAATTGCGTTTGGAGCACACGAATTGAGATAATTGTATCCCGTATCGCGGCACAGATATCTGTCCGAACGGTCGTGGTCGTCCCAGTTTTGTGAAGCCATCAGTACGGGTACTCCCATAGATAGTACAAAAGCTGCAACGACTGATACTTTTTTTGATAGCTTTGTCTGTTGAAGCAGTTTTGCCAAACCAAGCATACCAAGCCCTATCCATATAGAGAATGCATAGAACGAACCTGCATAGGAATAATCTCTTTCACGCGGCTGATAAGGAGTTTGGTTGATATAAAGCACAATGGCTATACCCGTCATAAAAAACAGTAACATGGTAAGCCAAAACTGTTGTTTCCCTTTTTGTGCCTTTGACAGCTGCCACACCATACCCAATATGCCGAGCAATAGCGGTAAGAAAAAATATCGGTTGTGTCCTTTGTTGTTTTTAAGAATATCGGGCAATTTGCTTTGGTCGCCATATAAAGCGTTGTCGATAAAAGGAATGCCCGAAATCCACTGACCAGCATTGAGTTCGCCGTTGTTCGATTGAATATCGTTTTGTCTGCCTACAAAATTCCACATAAAGTAACGCCAATACATAAAATTGAGCTGGTAGGAGAAGAAAAATTTAAGATTTTCGCCCATTGTAGGTACTATATAATCCTGACTCTGACCGCACTGATTGACCGTAATATGTCGCCCCTCGAAGTCTGTCCATTCCTTATATGCCCTTATATGATGAGGCTGCGATGAATACATACGAGGGAATAGCATTTTGCCTTTCGACATATATTCTACTTCGCCTTGCGATTTTCCTACGTTTATATATCTGTCTTTTTCTTTTGTATCCGATTTGTATTTGCGTATATATGTGTTGTTGCCGCCAATAAACTTTACCATGCAACGTCCGGACCCGTCTGCCTCATACTCCATAGGCGAAGAAAACGATTGTCCGTAAAATAGAGGTCTCGAACCGTATTGTTCACGATTTAGATATGAAAGTAGCGAAAATACGTCTTCCGGCGAATTTTGGTCCATAGGCGGATTTGCCGACGAACGTATTATTATCAACGCATAAGACGAATAGCCTATTATCATTACCATAATACACATAGTGATGGTATTAAACCATTTGTAATTCCACTGTTTTCTGTAAAATAGCAATACCAACCCGGCAATAATTATCAAAATACCAATCCATAGCCCGTTGCCGAGAAATGGAATGCCGAGCAATACTATAAGTGCCGTAAAAGATATTTTTATCCTCAAATCGTTTGAAGCATTGTGTGTCTCGAATAGAGTCCAAACAAAAATCCCTGCTACTGCCAAAAGGTATATTATAATCCCCGAATTAAACGGCAAACCTATGGTATTAACAAAAAATAGTTCGAAAACACCCGCCACTTTGGTAAAACCGGGTATAAGTCCGTAAAGTACAAACAACAGTATTGTAAATGATATGCCTAAGGCTTTGAGTACTCCTTTCCACTCAACGACTTCGGTCTTTTTGAAATAATATACCAACACAATTGCGGGTATTGCCAGAAGGTTTAGTAGGTGTACACCTATCGACAGTCCCATAAGATATGCTATGAGAATAATCCATGGTGTACCGTTGTTTTCGGAATCTTCCCAACGAAGAATGCACCAAAATACCACCGCAGTAAAGAGCGACGAGAACGCATAAACTTCTCCTTCGACAGCCGAAAACCAAAATGTGTCCGAAAAAGTATAAGCCAATGCACCAACCACACCCGCACCGAGTATAGCCACTGTATTCCACACCGAAAAACCATTTTCGTCTTTCACGATAAGTTTCCTTGCCAAATGTGTGATAGTCCAGAAAAGGAATAGAATAGTGGCGGCACTGCAAAGAGCCGAAAATGAGTTAATCATTTTGGCTACCTGTGTAGGCTCAGATGCAAATATAGCGAATATTCTGCCCATTAACATAAAAAAAGGTGCTCCCGGAGGGTGTCCTACTTCGAGTTTATCCGCTGAGGCAATAAACTCTCCACAATCCCAAAAAGAGACACTTGGCTCTATGGTTAACAGATAAGTGATGGCTGCTACGGCAAACACTGCCCAACCGGTAATCATTTCAAACAAACGAAATCTTTTCATATATACCTATATTATCATTATTTTCTGCAAAATTACATTTTTTCGCAAGAAAAACAACCACATTAATGCCGCGAAATAAAAATAATTTTTCTAACTTTGTAAAATAACTATATGATATCAATAAGAAAAATCTCTAAAAAACAGACTATATATGTTTACCGAAAATGATTTGAAACAAATTTCTTCGATAGGAATATCCGAACAGGAAATACAAAAACAGTTGAATATATTCAAAAACGGTATTCCGTTCTTGACCATAGACAAAGCGGCTTCGGTCGGGAGTGGTATCGTTAGGTTGTCGGAAGAGGACAAAAACAGATATATCGAAATCTGGAACGATTATCTGAAAGAACGAAAAGGTAAGGTAGTAAAGTTCGTGCCTGCCTCTGGGGCAGCCTCACGTATGTTCAAAGAGCTGTTTGAATTTGTTGAAAAGGAGAATAAAAGCTTGTTTGTCGGTAAGTTTTTCAACGAAATAGAGCATTTTGCGTTTTATGATTTGCTTGATAAAAAATGCACCGAGTTAGAGAACAAAGGGTTAGAAGACCTGCTTATAGCGGGCGAATTTGCCAAAGTGCTTCGTATATTGCTCGAAACCATCGGATTAAACTACGGCAACCTGCCGAAAGGACTTCTACTGTTTCATAAGTATTACAACGAACGGCGCACTCCTTTCCTCGAACATTTGGCTGAGGGAGTGGAGTATGCCAAAGGTAGCGATAATATTGTTTGTCTGCATTTTACCGTGTCGCCCGAACACCGCAAACTGTTTGAGGCACATTTGGACGAAAATAGGTCGGCGTATGAACAGCGTTACGGTGTGCGGTTCGATGTTTCGTTTTCGGAGCAAAAAAAATCGACCGACACTATTGCCGTAAATTCGGATAATGAGCCTTTTCG
Source organism: Bacteroidota bacterium (assembly GCA_041814825.1). Classification (GTDB taxonomy): domain Bacteria; phylum Bacteroidota; class Bacteroidia; order Bacteroidales; family Paludibacteraceae; genus F0058. The sequence goes on from JBGXXV010000051.1 coordinate 9,546, forward strand.
TGAAACGGACGGCTCTCTCGTATTGCGACCCGCAGGACACGGTGCTTTGATAGAAAACCTCAACGATTTGGACGCCGATATTGTTTTTATCAAAAACATCGACAACGTCGTACCCGATAGATTGAAAGAGCCTACGGTGGAATACAAAAAAGTTATATCTGGATATTTGGTATCGCTTCAACAGCAGGCGTTTGTATATCTCAAAGAACTCGAAAACCCCGATATATCGGAGGCAAAGCTACAAGTGATAGCCAAATTTTGCCAAAGCCGCCTTTTCAATATCAACCCCAAAATGTCCGAGTTAAAAGGTGAAAGCCTTATTGCATACCTAAAAGGTAAGCTGAATCGACCGATTCGTGTATGCGGTATGGTAAAAAACGAAGGCGAGCCGGGCGGAGGTCCCTATCTTGTATATAACCCCGACGGTACCATATCGCCTCAAATACTTGAAACATCGCAGATAAATATTAATGACAACAGTCAAAAAAAGATTATGGACGAAGCCACCCACTTCAATCCTGTGGATTTGGTATGCGGACTAAAAGATTACAAAGGCAAGAAAATTAACCTGTCTGAGTATGTAGATGACAATACATATTTTATCTCATTAAAATCGAAAAACGGCAAAGAGCTAAAAGCCCTCGAACTGCCCGGTTTGTGGAACGGAGCAATGTCCGATTGGAACACCGTTTTTGTTGAAGTACCAATAGAGACGTTCAATCCCGTGAAGAATGTAAACGATTTGCTCAGAGAAGAGCATCAGTAGAGAGTTTTTTTGTAATTTTGTGGCAAAAAACGGATTAATAGTTTTGGCAAAAATATGACTTTATCGATAATAGTGGCAGTAGCCGAGAGCAATGTTATAGGCAAGGACAATTCGCTTATTTGGCACATATCCGAGGATTTGAAGCGATTCAAACGGCTTACCGAAAACCATACTGTGGTAATGGGGCGTAAAACCTATATGTCGTTGCCGTTTCGTCCGCTCAGAAATCGTCGTAACATAGTAATAACCAAAGGAGAAAATCATATCGAAGGAGTTGAGATAGCCCATTCGGTGGAAGAGGCTTTGGAGTTGTGCAAGGGTGAAGACGAAGTGTTTATCATCGGAGGAGCCTCCATATATGAGCAAACGATAGATATAGCCGATAAGATTTATCTTACAAAGGTATTGAAAGAGTTTGATGGCGATACATTTTTTCCCGAAATATCGGATAAAGAGTGGCTTGTGTACGAACGCTCGGAAACAATGTTCGACGAAAAAGAAGCAACCGGCTTTTATTACGAAACGCTTGTTAGAATCAAAAACGATTTGAAATAAAACATAATGAACTAATGGCTCAAAAAAAGAATCTAAAAACTATTTTAGAACGCTGGAAGTTTAGATATAAACTATTCATCCTTAACGAAACTACGCTCGAAGAGGTGTTTCGTATCAAAATTTCGAGACTGACTGTATTTTTATATGGTTTTTTTGCTTTGATAATAGTATTTATCCTAATGTCGGTTCTCATTCTTTACTCTCCGTTAAAATATTATTTGCCCGGTTTTTCGGATTACTCGTTGCGTTCGGAACTGTCGTATAATATGGCTCGAATCGATTCGTTAACAAATCTGCTTGACAAACAAACATTGCAGTTACAGACCACCAAAAATATTATTACGGGTACTTTATCTATCGACTCCATACCGCAACAGAAAGATGTGCCGATTGAAAAATACAGGGAGTTGGTCGAAAAAAAATCGGACAATGAGATAAAATTCGTAGAAAATTTTCAGCAAAATATTTCGCTCAATCCTGTGAAAGCCTTAATAATGGACAATACTGCCAAACAAAATTTGGCGGTGCCTCTTGCCGGCACGATAATGGTCGTAAAAGATAGTGTAAATAAGGACAATGGCATTAAACTTACAAGTAAAAACGGTAATGTTTTGGCTATTGCCGGAGGGGTTGTAACATCTGTTGAACTCACATTGAATAACCGTTATGTCATTGTAATCCAACATCTCGACGGCTATCTTTCGATTTACAAAAATATTGCTGTTCCGCTCAAAAAGGTTGAAGAAAAGGTAAATATGAGCGATGTGATAGGTCTTATCGCCTTAGACAGCGAACGCCCTTATCTGACTTTTGAACTTTGGCAAAACAGCACAAATATCAATCCTTACGAAGTTTTTGACTTTTAGCGTTTTATTAATATTATCTAAATACAAACAGTGAAACAATCAATAGCGATACTCGGCTCAACGGGGTCGATAGGCACACAGACACTCGACGTAATCAGCCAACACAGCGATTTGTTCGAGGTGTATGCACTGACGGCAAACAACAATATCGACCTACTCATAGAACAGGCAAAAACATATCGTCCCGAAGTGGTGGCTATTGCAGACGAAAGCAAATATCAAGCTCTAAAAGAAGCACTCGGCGGACTGCCGATAAAAGTTTTTGCAGGCGAAAAGAGCATTGGTCAGATAGCCGAAATGTCGCCGATAGATACGGTGGTAACGGCAATGGTGGGATATTCGGGACTGTTGCCTACTATCAAGGCTATTGAGGCGAACAAAAAGATAGCTTTGGCAAACAAAGAGACACTTGTGGTAGCGGGAAAACTCATTACCGAACTCGCAATGAAACACAGAGTTGATATCATTCCCATAGATTCGGAGCATAGTGCTATATTTCAATGCCTTGTGGGCGAAAACGAAAACAGTGTCGAAAAGCTCATACTTACCGCATCGGGTGGAGCATTTCGCCAAACTCCCATCGAAGAGCTACGACTTGCCACCGCTACCGATGCCCTCAAACATCCGACGTGGAAAATGGGAGCAAAAATAACCATCGACTCGGCAACGATGATAAACAAAGGTTTTGAGGTGATAGAGGCTCATTGGCTTTTTGGTATCGACACCGATAGTATCGACGTTATCGTACATCCGCAGTCCATAATACACTCTATGGTGCAGTTTTGCGACGGCAGCCTCAAAGCACAGCTCGGACAGCCAGATATGCGACATCCGATACAGTACGCGCTTACTTTCCCAAACAGATTGCAGGCGAGTGTGGAGAGAGCAAGCCTGGCAGATATAGGGCAACTCACATTCGAGAAACCCGATTTGGAGAAATTCCCAAACCTACGTATGGCATATTCGGCAATCAAACAAGGGGGCAATATCCCCTGTATCCTCAATGCTGCCAACGAAGTGGCGGTAGATGCTTTCTTAAAAGGGAAAATCGGCTTTTTTGCAATGAGCGATATTATAGAGCAGACTATCGGCGACATATCGTTTGTAGCATCGCCCCAACTCGAAGACTACATAAACACCGACAGCGAAGCACGGCAACGCGCATCGGAAAAGATAAAACATATATGGTAACAGCAGAATTTATTAAGCGGGAGCTATTCAGTTTGGCAGACGAAGAGAAACGGCAGTTTTTGCCGTATTTTTTCAAAACGGGAGAGGGGCAATATGGTTACGGCGATAAGTTTATAGGAGTGGTAGTACCGAAGCAAAGAGCTTTGGTCAAGTATCATAAGACGATGGATATTAGTCAAATAGAACTGCTAATAAATGACGAATATCACGAGTGCCGTGCCACAGGGCTTTTTTTTCTTGTCGAGCAGATGAAGAGAGCAAGAAAAGATGAAGCGGCACAGCGTGCCGTTTACGACTTCTATATAGCTCATCATCAGCGAATAAACAATTGGGATTTGGTCGATTTGTCGGCACCCGCAATTGTGGGCGGATACCTTGCCGACAAGGACAAAGCAGACCTCCGAACATTTGCCCAATCCGATAACCTATGGCTACAACGTATAGCGATAGTTGCCACACTCGACTTCATTCGCAAAGGCATAGTCGAGCCCACGTTTGAAATATCCGCACTACTTCTCGATCATCAACACGACCTTATTCACAAAGCCGTAGGCTGGATGCTCCGCGAGGCGGGTAAAAAAGATTTTGATGCCGAATACGACTTTCTCGTCGAAGCAAACCGCTACAAAACGATGCCTCGCACGATGTTGCGTTACGCCATAGAAAAATTCCCCGAAGACCTCAGGCAGAGGTTTTTGAAAGGAGAAGAGTAGGGTGGTGTGGAATGGTTAATTTAAAATTATTAGTGTCCGCTAAAAGTTTTTTTTGAAAAAATTAGGGTGATAACTTTTTGAATTTCAGTTTTTTTTGTTTATAAAATTTCATTACTGTACAATATATTATCAATCATACCAAAGCTCCAATCTCGTTTTCTTCTGGTTTAGGTTGGGGCTATCCGCCCCAAACCCCGCCC
>JBGXXV010000052.1:0-24972 GCA_041814825.1 Bacteroidota bacterium
AAGAAAAGTATGTCGGGGTATGGGGCAGACAGCCCCAATGAAATGTTAAAACATTCCGATAGCCTCACGTCTTTTCTAATGCAGAATATAGGAAAAAACTCATAATAGCCAGATAAACAAATGCACAAGATAAGCCACTTTCACAACAAAAGCATATATCCGGTTGCTTATTAATATATTACAGATTGATGTCGTTTTTTATCGGATGGCAATAAAAAATATATTGCATCGTTTAATTGAATAATTCGAGAATATTATTACTAAAATCCAAGAGATATGCTTTTTTGTCAAAAAAAATGTTAATTTTGGACCGCTGTTTTTAATCAATCAAAACAAGAAGTGAAATCATACAAAAGACTTATTCATAGACTTACGGCAAACAAAGGTCGAGGATTTGGCGTACACTCTCCGTTTGTTTTCGATTTTATAACTAATGTTATGAACGAAACGAATGCCTACTATGCTTATGATTCGATAGATAATCTTGCATCAAACCAAAAAGAGAATAATTATTTAAAACTTATATATCGTATTATCTGCTATTATAAAATAAAGAGTATAATAATAATAGGTTGCGACACAAAAATGGATAAATTAGCTCCTTTGTGCCATAACACAAAGATTACCAAAGTAGATGATGTCGTGAATATGCAAAACTCGGGTGAATACGATTTAGTATATTTTGCAAAAAATACGTTTGACGACAAGCACTATACGTTTAACAACGAACAGATAGTCATAATAGAAAATCTTTTTGAAAGCTACAAAAATTTTGAAATAGTTAAAAAAAGAGAAATTTCAAAAATTTTCATAGACTTTTTTGAATTTGGTATTATATTTGCAAAAAATAATTTTTCAAAGCAATATTATAAAATTTTATTCTAAAATCAAATACAAATGAAGGTTTACACAAAGACAGGAGATAAGGGGCAGACTTCTTTATTAGGGGGCAAACGCGTATCGAAAGCCGACAAAAGACTCGAAGCATACGGTACGATAGACGAATTAAACTCTTTTATGGGGCTATTCCGAAGTAAACTTACAGATAACGAACACAAAGAGTTTATTTATCAAATACAAAAAACACTGTTTACCGTAGGTGCTATCTTGGCTACTCCGAAGGATTATAAAGGGAAAAAAATAGAACTTGACAACAGCTTGATAGAACAACTCGAAAATAAAATAGATGAAATAAGTGCAACCTTACCTCCTTTCAAAGAATTTATTGTTTACGGAGAAAACGAAATTTCATCAATCAGCCATATATGCAGAGCGATTGCACGTAGAGCCGAAAGACATATAATAGACCTTAACAATGACGAAGCGATAGACAATAATGTAATGATATATGTAAACAGACTTTCGGACTTGTTGTATATGTTTGGTTTGAAGTTGGCATAAAATTTTATTATTCTGTGTAATTATTTTTTTATAATTTTGCAATCCTTTGTTTTTGAACAAAGTTTTAGCTAAATAACTGATTAGAACATAAGTAAATTTAACCTACAATAATATATTAATTTTTAATTGCCAAAGAATAAAAAATGTATTGGACATTAGAATTAGCATCAAAGCTGGAAGACGCACCTTGGCCTGCTACAAAAGATGAACTTATTGACTATGCAATGCGTACGGGTGCTCCTCTCGAAGTAATAGAGAACCTCCAAAGTATCGAAGACGAAGGAGATATATACGACAATATAGAAGATATATGGCCGGATTATCCGAGTAAAGAAGACTTTTTCTTCAACGAAGATGAATATTGAATTCATTCCGCTATTATCGTTAATACATATATATATTAATAATAAAGTAGGCTACAGATGTGTTATTTAAAAAAATTTTTCAATAAAAAAGCAGTAATGGCAGTTTTGTCGTTAATTTTTTGCTTTAATAATGCATCTGCTCAATTTGACGGGCAGTTTAGCCAATATATGAACAATCTGAGTTTGATAAATCCATCTTACGTGGGTCAATCGAGAATGATTCAAGCCTCCATATTCCAACGAATACAATGGATAGGAATGCCCGGGGCTCCCATCGTATCAATGCTTTCGTTAGACACTCCCTTCAAACTCTTAGATGCAGACCACGGCGCAGGCATACAGTTTCTAAGCGATATATTCGGTGTATTCAACAACCAACAGGTACGCTTTATGTACTCATACAAGCATACCTTAGGCAATGGTACTTTTAGCATAGGTGCAAACATCGGAATGCTTAATATAATTTGTTATGGCGATAGTATTAATCTGACAAAAATCAGTCAAGACGACGGATATCATACGTCCAATGACCCGGCCATACCAATAGGTACTCAGACGGGTATGGGTCTCGACTTGGGGCTTGGGGTCAACTACTCTACCGACAATTATAGGATAGGTGTCTCATTAACCCATATCAATTCGCCAACAATAGGATTAGGCGAAAAAACAGATTTTAAGATTTCACCTTTTATGCAAATACACGGTGGATACGATGTAACAACAGCTAACGAAAATTATAAAATACGGACCAATTTACTTTTTGCCAGCGATTTTGTGTCATGGACATCGCATATTTCGGCTGCCTTAGATATAAAAGAGCGTTTTTGGATAGGAGCCGGTTATAGAATACAAGATTCTTTTTCTATAATGGCAGGAGTAAAAATCTTTGAAGGTTTCAAAATCGGTTATAATTTTGACCTCCCTACAAACTCTTTGATTTCGAGAACTTTTGGCTCTCACGAACTATTTGCTACTTATGAATTTAGCATTTTCAGAGAAAAAAGTAAGGCTTCTAAAAGTATAAGAATTTTGTAATAAAAAAACTTTTTAAAAAAAAATGTGAAATAATTAAAAAATTTTATTTACCTTTGCACCAAATTAGTATTTTTATTTTACAATAACTGATATAATATTATTTTAAAATAAATGATTTATAAGAGAGATATATAAATAATTTGTAATTAACAATAATAAATAAATATAAGAATGAAAAAGCAATTATTCTTTGCCATTGCAATGGCAGTATTATTAGGTGTTACTAGCTGTGGAACGCCCAAAGGGCATTTAGTAGGGGTTTACCGTAAAGCACAACCGGAGGCTTATCCTTATGGAATGTTACTAATCCCTCGTGGTTCTTTCAATATGGGTGCTAACGACCAGTCGGCTACTTGGACTTTACAGCCCAACCAACGACAAGTATCTATTGATGCCTTTTATATGGACCAAACAGAGATAACCAATGCTAAATATCGTCAATTTGTAGAATGGGTTAGAGACTCTTTGGTTAGAACAAACCTACTCAAAGAAATGGAGCAATTAGACGAGGCTGAGGCAGCCAAATGGTTTACCGAAAGAGCTCGTTATACATTAGACGGTCCTGTTATAGACAGTATTCTTAACTGGAAGACCAAAATACCTTGGAATGCTCAATACAGAGAAGACGACGATGTGAGTTCCGGTAAATGGAGTGCTGTTCAACAAATGTATTTCAACGGTGCGGATATGATTGAAGAGGGGCAACTAAACGCTCACCTTTTGATATATCAGTACAAGGTTGTAAACTATGACCAAGCGGCTTTGCCCGGCAATGAGTTTAATATCTATACAAGCAGATATAACGATAATGCTCGTGTTAGAATCGACTCTGCGTGGTTCAATCCCGATGGTTCTATCGGCGACAGTGTAATAATAAAACCTCTTCGTTATAGAAGCGACCTTATTTCTACCAGAATAGTAAATATATATCCCGACACAATGGTCTGGATGAGAGACTTCTCTTATTCGTACAACGAACCTATGATGCATAATTATTTTGCTCATCCGAGTTTCGACGAATTCCCGGTAGTAGGTGTATCTTGGGACCAAGCACAGGCTTTCTGTTGGTGGCGTACCGAACTTCACCGTAATGAGTCGGGCGAGCCTAAAACTCCCGAATGGCGCTTACCTACAGATGCAGAGTGGGAATATGCCGCTCGTGGCGGAAGACACAATTCTATCTATCCTTGGGGAGGACCGTATATCAGAGACAACAAAGGATGCTTTTTGGCTAACTTCAAACCAATGCGTGGTAACTATACCGAAGACGGTTACCTATATCCTGCAAGAGTGGCTAAATATACTCCGAACGATTTCGGTCTATACGATATGGCCGGTAACGTAGCCGAATGGACTGTTACTGCTTATGACGACCAATCAAGTACATTTACCTTAGACCTCAACCCTCACTACAACTATAGAGCAAAAAGGAACGACCCCCTTATTATGCGTAAAAAAGTAGTACGTGGCGGTAGTTGGAAAGATGTTGCAGCATACTTACAATGTGCAACAGTAACTTACGAATATCAAGACAAGCGTAGTGCTTCTATCGGTTTCCGCTGTGTAAGAAGCTATATTGGAAAATAAAAAATTACTTAGAATAAATCACACAAATTTAATAACTATAAAAAATAAAATTTCTTTATTATGTCACAAAATAGAGCAACATTTAAACAACCAAGTGGATTTTCAGCATGGTATAATAGTAATGGCGGACAGCGTACGGTAGGAGCTTTGTATTCTGTTGGAGCATCTGTCGTTATCTTAGGAGCATTATTTAAAATTATGCACTGGCCAGGTGCAGGTTATGTACTTACTGCCGGTATGATTACCGAAGCTATTTTGTTTTTCATTGGTGTTTTTGAAAAACCACATAAAAATTATAATTGGGAAAATGTTTATCCTTCTCTTTTGGATAGCTCCGCAGGTCCTGTGGCAACTATCAGACCGGCAGAACGAATCGGGATATCCGATGCGGCTTCATTAGACCAAAGCGATGCTAAGAAACTCGAAGACGGCATAAAACAATTAGCCGAAACTGCCGGACAACTTGGCAATATTTCACAAGCTGCTGCCAAATCGGAAACTTTTGCAAGAAATCTTTCGCATGCCTCAGATGCAGTTGCTGCATTTACTCTAAAACAACAAAGTTTAGATGAAGTATCTGTAAATATGATAAAATCTTATCAAGAGATTTCGGGTACACTGTCGAATGTAAGTTCGGGTATGAAAGATTATGCTGCCAAAACCGAAGCTCTCGGCAACAATATCAGTTCTATCAACTCTATCTACGAACTTGAACTTAAAAATATTCAAGCACAAGCACAAGCTATTAGCAGCCATACAAGCAAGCTAAATGCAGCTTCTGCAGATGTGGATAAACTGTTTACAATTGTTTCAAGCTCGGCAAAAGATATGGAAATTTACAAACAGCAAACCGAAAAACTTGCAAGACAAATTTCTGATCTTAACCAAGTATATGGCGATATGCTCAATGTAGTTCGTCGTTAATAAGTATATTTATCAAAATAGTTATAAACTTCAAAAAAAAATCATTACATAAATGAGTGGAGCAAAGAATTGTCCCGAAACCCCGAGACAGAAGATGATAGCGATGATGTATCTGGTGTTAACTGCGATGTTGGCACTGAACGTCTCTGCCGATATTTTGAAAGGGTTTAGTTTGGTAAATAATGGTTTGATAACTTCTATTAAATCTGCTGATGAACGTAATTCATATCTTATGAAATCTTTTGAAGATTTGAATTCTCGTTATCCGGAGAAAATAGGAGAATGGCTTAAAAAAGCAAAAGAAGTGGAAGCAAAATCGGACGAACTTGTTAATTATATTCAAAATTTCAAATACGAAATGATAAAAATAGCAGACGGTAAAGATGCCGATAAAAATGCTGTGAATATAAAAAAACAAGACGACACCAGCGCTTCCGGAACTTATGGCCTTGTACAAGGACACGGTAAAGAGTTAAAAAAGAAAATTGATGAATATCGTGAATTTGTAAAAAGCGTATATGGCGGTAATAATCAGGAAAAAAATGCAGAGTATGACAAAATATTCTCCACAAAACCGGTTATTGGACTCGATAAAGCCCAAGCAACCGATTGGGTAAATGCAAACTTCGATTATATGCCGTTAGCAGCTGTTGTTACTATGTTGTCTAAATATCAAACCGATATTCGTCAGGCACAGACAGAGGTTATTCAATATCTCAAAAATCAAACAGATGCAGGCGATTTTCGTGTAAACGAAATAGTTGCAGAAGTTATTCCGGAATCAAAAATGGTTGTTGCCGGAGGTCAATATAAAGCACGTATTATACTTGCCGCAAGAGACACAAACGCAAAACCAAAAATCTTTGTGAACGGAACCGAATTGACAAACCCCAACGGTTTATTTACAGCACAAGCAACTACACTCGGACCCAAAGATATTACAGGAAAAATCGTATTGAAAGATCCTGTAACGGGTGAACCTCGTGAATATCCGGTCAAAAGCGAATACACAGTAGTGGCTCCTTCGGCTACTATTGCTAACGAAGATATGAATGTTGTATATATGGGATATACAAACAGATTGAGTGTTTCGGTACCCGGTTTCTCGGCAGACCAACTTTCGGTAACCGCTACTAACGCAAAATTAGAAAACAAAGGTGGTGGTAAATTTATATGTCGTCCGTCGAGCTACGATATGGTTACTATCAATGTTAGTGCCAATGTAGAAGGGAAGAATGTATCTATGGGTAGCAATAAGTTCCGTGTAAGAGCATTGCCAAACCCAACGGCATTTTTACGCTTTAAAGATAGTAATGGTAACGTTGTATTATACAATCCTACCGTAAATAAAAATATTAAACTGACGCGTAAAAATCTGGCGGAAGCCGATATAGTAGCAGAGTATGAAGATGGCTTACTACAAGCAACGTTTAATGTATCAGGTTTCACTGTTGGCATATCTGATGGTAGAGGAGGGGTTTCTCAATCTCTTTCCGATGGTAAAAACTTTACAGAAGGGCAGAAAAACAACTTCTTGAGAATAAAATCAGGAACCTTTGTTCTTTTTGAAAAAATTAAAGTAACAGGAGCTAAGACAGCCGAGTTGGCATTCCCAAGAATTGAAATTCCTTGATTCTTTTATGATTTAGTTTAATTAAATCAAATAGTATAAAAATCGAAAAATAAATAAAAAAAATGAGAAAAGTAAAATTATTTTTAATGATATTATTGGCACTTGCTGTCTGCGGAATAAATGCACAAGATTCAGATAGTGTATATGTAGCGGTATTTGACTGGGACGATAACGATTATATATACACCCCCCAACAACAACAGCCAATGGAAAGAGTGACGGCAGATGACGCTCCCCGTATGTTCGACGAAAACGGAGACCTTAGTCAGATAAAAGTATCACCTAATGATGTACAAAATAAGATAATATCTCCAAATCCTCGCTATGATGATATAGTGTGGCAAAGAACAGTACTCAAAGTAGTAGATATGAGGGAGTTGCAAAATCGTCCGTTATATTATCCTTGTGAAGATTTAACAGCCGAAACCCAAAAAAATCTATATGCCATTATATTTTCCAAAGTATTGGAGGGAAAATTGCCGGCATATAAATCGAACGTAATATTCGACCAAACATATTGTCCTCCTTTCACTGACGAAAACAGACTTGATGTAGAAGATTTTTTGAATGTTACCAATATTCGCTATATGGGTGGAGACGATACTTGGAGCAGAACTAACTATTTAAATCCCGGTATTGTAAAATATTATTTAAAAATAGTATATTATTTTGATAAATCGACCTCTACTTTCCATAACAGAATCATTGCGGTAGGTCCTCTATATGACGAAAATTATGGCAAAAGAGATGATTTGCATACATCGGTATTTTTCTGGGTACCTTATGCACAACTACGTCCTTTCTTACAGGAAGAGTTTATCAAAATGAACGATAAAAATACTGCTTCAAAAGTATCATTTGACGAGTTTTTGTCAAGAGGATATTACAGTAGCTATATTATCAAAGACTACAATGTAACCAGCCAAGATATAGATAATGGTTTGACTGATCCTCGTATGATTCGTCAAGAACAACAACAGGTAGAAGATCAGATACTTAACTTCGAACAAGATTTGTGGGAATATTAATTTTTAATTTCCCACAAACCTTAATGAAACAATATTATTCATATTAACACATTTAAATATAAAGGCCATGAAAAGAATATTATTATTAGCTACAATAGTTGTGTTGTGTATGCCTTTATTAGCACAACGAAATATAAGGAATAAAAGAAAGAAAAACAATGAGACCACTACAATATCAATTGGCGACTATATAAAAAATCGGAGAGAAGCCAGTCATTGGTCGATTATGGGAAGTGTAGGAGCGAGTCTATTGAATGGCGACCAACAAAAAACAGCAAATTCGCCTCAATACTTTTATAAAATTAGCGGATTGTTGAATGTAGAATATACTATTAATCCTGCTTGGGGTATATACTTGGAGTATCTTTACAATCCCTACGAAGGATATTCGAGATATGTAAATCAGAATATTTCCGACCCTACCAAACAGATTGTTGCGGGTAAAGAGGACTTATATAATTATAAGGGTGTAAATAATGAGTTTACTCTTGGTACCTCTATCAATATTTTGAATTTGTTTTACAATTGTCGTTATCAAAAGTGGCAATGGTATGCAAATATTGGTGCCGGCATATCGTTTTTTAATATGCAATCACACTCGCTATTCCCCAACAACGATTTTGGAAGCGACCAATTAGAGGTAGTACCGTCGAAAGCACATACTCTTACTATACCTATTGGTACCACATTGGAATGGAATGCAAATAGTTGGTTGGCTGTTGTAGCGAATATTCAATATCGCTTTCATTCGGCGGATAATTACGATGCTTCAATAATCGGAAGTGGCAACGACAAAACTATTTTTGCAGGTTTGGGACTTCGTTGGAAAATAACCAATTCGACTAAAAACAACCAAGCTCCGAAACATTTCAGAGATATGTCTATGTGCCAATTTGAACCTAATATAGCAGCAGAATATATAAAGAACAATGGTCTAATATTGGGACAAGATTCTGACAAAGTTCAATTGAAACAGCAGATAGCAGATTTAAGTCAGCAAGTAAAAACATTAGAAATGGAGATAAACAAATTTCACAAACTAAATGATAATAATTTGGCTGACAAAGTCGAAAACGAAGCTAACTCTCCAAAAGAGGTTATCGAAGAGAGCGTTGTTGCAGAGGTAAAAAAATCTGAACCCAAAGAAGAAGAGAAACCGGAAGTTGCCACAGAAGAGCAATCTTCTAATCCAGAGGGTGTATGGGAAATCACTTGGAATATACCCGGAGCCGTAAACAATAATGTACAGGCTGATGATAACACCAAATCTGAGGTAGAGGCAAAAAGTACAGACACAAAAACAACAGCGAAAAACACAAAAACATCGGCCTCAAATAAAACAGCAACAGGTAGAGCAACAACCAAAACGAATATTGCATCTAATAATGTTGCTGCCAGAGTAGAAAATCGCCCGGCAAACAATAATGTAGCAGCGAGAGTGGATAATAGTAGTCGAACAACTACTGCTACTAACAATAGAAATACAGCAAGAATAGAAAACAGAGCAAATACTTCGACAAAGAATATTGCTTCGCCTAAATTTGAGATAGCTCTTGCAGCTGATAATAACGAAAGTACAAGCAACAAAACTAATACAACATTAGCCAAAACAAGTACAAGTAAATTGTCAAATGCCAAAAGAGTATCCAATAGCAATAGTAGCTGTATGCCTATTTATTATAGCACATCTAAACACAGCACACAAGACGCCGAAGACGCGAAAGCCATATTAGCAGAGGTTGCTCGCAGATTGGCAGCTAACTCTCAGCTATTAATACAAATAAAGGCTTATGCCGACGAACAAGGCGATGACGTAGGCTTTGACAATCAAAAACTTACAGAAGTTAGAGCTCAAGAGACCAAAGATATTCTAATGAAAGAGTACAACGTTGACGAAAGTCGTATCGTACTATGTAAAGGATTTGGTTCTGTAAAAGGAGCTCCTTCGGTAGATTATCAACCCAATAGACGTACCGATATATGTTTTGTAAGATTAATGCCCAACGCAAACAATACAATAACTAAAAAAGAGCAATAAGTAAAAAAATTTAATTTATTATATAAAAAATAGGAGAACTTAAATAAAAGGTTCTCCTATTTTATTTTTATTTCTCTTTATAAAAAGGTTACTATTGCCACCGGATATTAAGCAGCAGACAAAATCAAGACTCCCCTACTCTCTCCGTAACGTGAAGACATTTTTAGTCATAACGACGAAATTCGGAACAAACAATTGCCGTAGCAATGGCAACATTAAGAGATTCCGATTTTTGATTTCGATTCGAAAAATTGGGAATAGTAAGCCTATTGGTAATGATACCAGCTATTTCATCAGAAATACCATTCCCTTCGTTGCCCACTACCACGATACCTCGTGCCTCCAAAGACTCTCGATAAATATTATTTCCGTCAAGAAATGTACCATAAATAGATATATCGTGTGCTTGTGCATGGACTAAGAAATCGTATAAATCGGTGTAAACGATATTAACATTAGCCAAAGCTCCCATAGTAGCTTGAACAGTCTTTGGGTTGAATACATCTACCGTATTGTAGGAACAAATAATATTGTCTATACCATACCAGTCGGCAACTCTTATAATAGTACCAAGATTACCTGTATCCTGAACAGTATCGACGGCTAAAACCAGCTTATTTTTTATAGAAGTAAAATCAATCGTTGGCGACGATACCTGTTTCTCGAATACCGCAATAATCTTATGGGGAGTACTAAGAGACGATATCTGTTTGAGGTCGTCATCGCTATTAACTTTTATATATTGGTCGGCAACAACAAGGCTCAACAAAGACTCTTGGCTCGAAATAAGGTATTTACATCTGAATGTTTTAGCCAAATCAACTATTATTTTTTCGCCTTCGGCAACAAAAAGATTAAACTTATCTCTAAATTTCTTCTGTTGCAACGACGAAATAAGTTTTTTCTGCGATTTTGATAACATTTTATATGAATTAATGATAAATTGTCGAAACAAAATTAATCAAAAAAAACCGCAAAGATAAAGTTTCTTTACGGTTTTTTATGCAAACCAACCTCCAATTAATGATGAGTACGTTGCTTGCGTTCCAAATTTTCGGGTTCCAGAGCCAGAGTCTGTCCGTTGAGTAGAGAAGCAACGCCTTGTGTCCTGAATTTTTTACACTCTTCACATTGACAGTCTTGATAATCCGTAGGCTCGGTATAGGTAGTAATTACACCTTCGAAATTTCTCAATACCACTTTGTTGGGACTTTGCGATATAACATAAGTAGGCATCACGGGAGTTTTGCCACCACCACCCGGAGCATCTACCACAAAAGTAGGTACAGCATATCCCGAAGTGTGGCCTCTTAGGTTTTCGATTATCTCTATACCTTTCGATACGGGAGTACGGAAGTGTTCCAAGCCCATCGACAAGTCGCACTGATAGATGTAGTAAGGGCGAACACGCATTTTCACCAACTGATGAACTAGTTTTTTCATCGTAGGTACGCAGTCGTTAACGCCACGCAAAAGCACACTCTGATTACCAAGCGGAATACCTGCATTAGCCATACGTTCGCAAGCAGCAATAGCCTCAGGCGTAACCTCTTGTGGGTGGTTAAAGTGGGTATTGAGCCAAATGGGGTGATATTTTTTGAGCATATTCACCAAATCGTCGGTTATACGTTGAGGACAAACCACAGGTGTACGCGTACCTATGCGGATAATCTCGACGTGAGGAATTTCGCGTAAGCGAGAGATAATGCTTTCGAGACGATTGTCCGAAATCATCAAAGCATCGCCACCCGAAAGCAGTACGTCGCGTACCTGCGGAGTACGGGCAATGTATTCGATAGCTTTATTGATATTGTCCATTGCCGAAGAAGTATCTTTTTGTCCCGCAAATCGACGACGTGTACAGTGACGGCAATACATCGAACACATATCCGTTACCAACAGCAACACGCGGTCGGGATAACGGTGTGTAAGTCCGGGAGCGGGCGAGTCGCCGTCTTCGTGCAACGGGTCGAGCAGGTCGGCAATCGACTGGTGAGTCTCCGAATGTGTCGGGATAGCCTGTTTGCGTACCGGACAATCGGGATTGTTTTGGTCGATAAGACTTAGATAGTAGGGAGTGATAGCCATTCTTAGAGTTTTGAGACTCTCTTTTACGCCATTTTCCTCTTCTTCGGTAAGTTCGATATATTGTTTGAGTTGTTCCAAAGTTTCGATTCTGTTTCTCACTTGCCAATGCCAATTGTCCCACTCTTCGGGGGTAACATTGGGAAACATTCTTTTTGCGTTTTCGTTCATTTTAGATTTAATCTTATTAGTATTTTATATAATAATAACCTTATACAAAAAGCCCAACACGCTGTTTTTGAGTATCGTGTCAGGCTTTTTATTTCGGACGATTATGCATAAAGCTCTTCGAAAATCTTACGAAGTTCGGGGCATTCGCGCAGCTCCTGTAAAGTGATTTCGGCGTGTCCTTTGGTGTAACCGTTACCCACTATCATTGTTACGTCCGAGCCAACACCTTCGGCGCCGAGGGCAGCCTTGGTAAAGCTGGTAGCCATCGAGAAGAAATATACCAATCCGTCGTCTTTGGTACAGAGTACCGAGGTCATCTCCGTATCAGGTATATTTACGTTGTTGATAGTGATGTCGGCCATTTTACCGTTGGTAAGCTCGCTCACTTTCTCCATAGCCGAAACAGGGTCGGCAGCATTGCCTGCAAATACTACATCGCAGAAACCGAGTTTTTCCAAACGTTCTGTCGATTTTTGGCTGTGTGTCATACCGATAACCTTACCTGTTACGCCAACACGTTTTTTTGCTTCATAACAACACAACATACCCGATTTGCCACCTGCACCGATTATAAGTACAGTATCGCCCGGTTTGCAAAGTTTGGCTGTCTGCGCGGGAGCACCGGCAACGTCAAGAGCCGAGAGGGCAAGTTTTTCGGGCATATCTGCCGGTATCTTGGCATAGATACCGCTTTCGAAAAGGATAGCCTTACCGTCGATATCCACTTGGTCAACATCGGCACGAATCTCTTTAATTTTGTCGATACGAAGCGGAGTAAGCGACAACGACACAAGAGTGGCAATTTTGTCGCCCTCTTTCAAATCGATTTTACCTTTAAGAGCATCGCCTATTTTTTCGACAGTACCAAGCAACATTCCGCCCGAACCTGTCCATGGATTACGGTGTTTGCCCTGTTTGGCAACGATATCGAACATTATCTCTTTGATTTTTTCGTGGTCGCCACCTGCACGAGCCTCTATATCGGTAAACGAAGCAGAGTCGATATTGAGCGTCTGAACATCTATAAGAATCTCGTTATCGTAAATCTCGTCCATATTGTTGTCGAGTTTGTTTGCCGGCTGAGGCAACACGCCTTTGGGTTCAATTACACGGTGAGTGCCGTATTTGTTTCCTTTCTTTTGCATAATTACAAATAATTTTTTGGTATATAATTTATTATTTTTATTTTACTTTCTATTCTTTAAAAGATGGGGTGCAAAGTTACACAATTTTGTTGATAAATACAATAAACCTTTACAACAGTTTTTATTACAACAACATAATCACTTATAATAAAGACATATATAATATTTTCAATTGAAATAACTTTTATCAATACATTGGAATATAATAGTTATATCCCCAAAAAACCGATAAATTAATCTTCTAAACAAACCATTTATCTCTACTCTATGTCAGCACTATAAGGCTTACTGCCATAACAGCCATACCTGCCACAAGACCATATATAGCGGAATGGTGTTGGCCGTACTCTTCTGCTGCCGGCAGAAGTTCGTCAAACGAAATAAATACCATTATTACCGCTATCATTCCAAAAATAACACCTAAAACGGTATCGGTCAGAAACGGAGCAATCAACAAATAACCTACCAATGCTCCCAACGGCTCTGCCATCCCCGACAGAAACGACAACCAAAAAGCTTTTCGACGATTGCCCGTAGCATAATACACCGGTACCGACACGGATATTCCTTCGGGAATATTATGGATGGCAATGGCAATGGCAATGGGTATTGCTATCTTAACATCTTTGATTGCGGCAATAAAAGTAACCATACCCTCAGGAAAATTGTGAACGGCAATTATCAAAGCAGTAACCAACCCAACACGTATCAATCCCGACTTGTCAACCACAGAGTTTACAACATTAATATTACCCATATCCTCTACTTTTCGCATTTCGTGCGGATTCTCTTTTTTAGGGACCAATTTGTCTATAAGCATTATTAGCAATATACCACCAAAAAAAGCGAGAGTAGCATAGATAGTACCTGCTTTTGCTCCATGTATAAACGACAACGCATTAACCGCATTAGGCATAAGCTCCACAAAAGATACATAAGTCATCACTCCTGCCGAAAAGCCAAGAGAAACCGACAAAAAATAGGTATTGGTACGCTTAGCAAAAAAAGCTATGGCACTGCCTATACCTGTCGAAATACCGGCAAAAAGCGTAAGACCAAAAGCTATAAGTACCTGTTTATCCATAATTAAATTAAATTTAATAATAAGCGGAAACAAAGTTACAATTTTTTTAAATATTTTGTCATTTAAATATTTTATTTGTAATTTTGTAGAATTAATTAATAATAAATTTAATATGATAATGAAAAAGTTAAAGTTATTTATCGTTTTGACGATTGTTTCGACAACATTGTTTCTTGGGTGTACTCCTCCTAATACTCCCAATGCAGAAGAAGTGAATGTAAACATTTACTTTGTTTTAGATGGAGCCAACGTTATAAATGAATTTGCTTTTAAGTCCGAAAAGAATAAGAGCTATACCGACCTCGAATTATTCGAAAAGGCATTGGCTAATGATGCAACTTTGAAAGATTATGTAACAAAAAATCCGACAAAAGAAAATAAAGTTGGCACAGAGGATATTAAGTTTACCATTGAACTTATAAAGAATATTACTTCGAATATGAAATTTAAAATAGAAGAGGTTTCCATTGATGGTCTCGAAGCTGCTTTTAAGCTGATACCAAGTGATAACAATCAATATTATCAAGTTGATATTATGTCAAAATGGAAATTTGAAAAAGAATTTGCCGGACAAAAAGACAGTTTGTACGCTTTTGATGTATATTGGTGGAAATTCGTTGCCGAAAACTCAGGAAAGGATTGGCTTGATGTAATGAAACAGTTTGTTTATAAAGGCGATCAAGTTTTTCAAAGCTATGAAACTCTCGGTGTCAAGGCATTACAGTGGAATAGCGACTATATTTTTTATTATTATGGAATAGATTACAATACCGGCAAAAGAACTACAGATGTAAATGTACATCAATTTCGGACCAAAGCTCCTACGCCGTCAAACAACCAATTTACAGTCAATATAAGTAATGTTTATAGTAATGGTATTAAGGGAACTATAACTACAACCAATAGTGATACTTATCTTGTTCGTTGCGAAAGCAAACGTTATGTGGATTATTATATGAATGCCACAGAGCCGATTGAGGATATGAAACCGGTTGATTTTATGATATGGAAAATAGTATATGCTAACTATGAAGACAATAAAGCAGCAGGTTTGTTTCATAGCGGCAACTTTAATATAGAACGCAGTACACAAAAATTAGCATCGCCTAATACAGACTACTACTTGATTGTAGTTGGTTTTAAAGATGGTTTAACTACCGAAGTAAAGTTAGTCCCATTTAAAACCCTCCCAAAAGAGTAAAAATATTTTTTATCCGTTTAAAAAAAGAGCAATCCGAGAGAAGTTGCTCTTTTTTTGTATTAAGATATCATATCTTTAATATTTTTTTCAAGTACTTGCCCGTTATGCTTTGGGGGTTTTGTGCAATTGCTTCCGGTGTGCCGCAGGCAACGATTTCACCACCGGCAATACCGGCTTCAGGACCAATCTCTACTATATAGTCGGCACATTTTAATACATCAAGGTTATGTTCTATTATGATTACCGTATTGCCGTTTTTGACAAGGCGGTCTATTATTTTTAGAAATACGTTTATATCTTCGAAATGTAGCCCTGTGGTCGGCTCGTCAAGGATATAAAGTGTTTTGCCCGTATCTCTTTTGGATAGCTCGGTGGCGAGTTTTATACGTTGAGCCTCACCTCCCGAAAGTGTGGTGGCAGCCTGCCCAAGCCTTATATAACCGACTCCAACGTCTTGTAATACTTTGAGCTTACGTACCAATTGCGGAATATTTTCAAAAAATTCCACACTTTGATTAATGGTCATATCCAACACATCTGCAATAGACTTACCTTTAAAACGTACTTCGAGTGTTTCGCGGTTGTAACGTTTGCCATTGCAAGCATCGCATGGTATCATAACATTGGGTAAAAAATTCATTTCCAAAGTTTTGTATCCATTACCGTCACATACAGGACAACGTCCACCTGCCACGTTGAACGAAAATCTACCTGCCTTGTATCCCCGTATTTTACTCTCATTGAGTTCGGCAAACAGATTGCGTATATCGGTAAAAATGTTTGTATATGTCGCCGGATTGGAACGAGGTATTCTGCCGATAGGACTTTGGTTTACCTCTATTACTTTATCCAAATGTTCGAGTCCCTCGATTTTTTCGTAACTCAAAGGTTCTACAACCGAACGATAAAAATGTTTGCTTAGTATAGGATGTAAAGTTTTGTTTATCAAAGAGCTTTTGCCACTGCCACTAACCCCTGCAATACAGACAAACATACCCAAAGGAATATTGAGTGTTACGTTTTTCAGATTGTTGCCTTTGGCTCCTTTCAGAGTAAGAAATTTACCGTTTCCGATACGTCTTTGTAGAGGTATTTCGATAGATTTTTTACCGTTTAGATAAGAGGCTGTCAGGGAGTCTGTTTTTAGAAGTTCCTCCGGAGTTCCGCTAAAAACGATTTCCCCACCGAGACGCCCTGCTCTTGGTCCCATATCAACTATATAATCCGCAGCAAGCATCATCTCTTCGTCATGTTCTACTACAATTACCGAATTTCCTATATCTCTCAGACTTTTCAAAGAGTCAATCAACTTTATATTGTCGCGTTGATGAAGACCTATACTCGGTTCGTCGAGAATATAAAGCACATTTACCAATTGCGAACCAATTTGCGTGGCAAGCCTTATTCGTTGTCCTTCGCCTCCCGAAAGGCTCTCTGTGGCACGTTCCATAGTAAGATAATTCAGTCCTACTTTTAGCAAAAAATCGAGTCGTGTAGAAATCTCTTTTATAATCTCTGAAGCAATCATCAGTTGATTTTTAGACATTTTGGTGTTTAGTCCATCAACCCAATTTTTTAGTTCATCAAGTGGCATTCTTGATATATCGGCAATATTTTTGCCGTCTATTTTATAGCTGAGAGCCTCTTTGTTTAGCCTTGCTCCGTTACATTGAGGGCAAACAGTGGTGCGATAAAACTGTCCTGCCCATTTTAGTTCGGACGCAGAGGCAGACTCATCGTTATGAAGTTCAATATAATGTATCAATCCCTGATAACTCGAACTGTAAGAGTATCCGCCGTCTCCCTGCGAAAATTCTATTTCGAGATTTTCGGGCGAGCCATTCATAATCTCGTCGATACCATCATCAGATATCTTTTCTATGGGAGTTTTCAGGTCGAAACCGTGTTTGTTGCCTATGGCTGCTATCTTGTGGAATGTAGCGGTGTTTCTGGCTTTGCCCAAAGGTAAAATACCGCCTTCGGCGATGCTTAATTTCGGATTTGGAATAATCTTTTTCATATCAATTTGATTGACTGTCCCAAGCCCATTACATTTGCTACAAGCCCCTTTGGGAGTGTTGAACGAAAAGTTGTGCGGGGCAGTCTCCGCATAAGATAGCCCCGTTGACGGACACATCAGTTTTGATGAGAAATAATGAATATTGCCACTATCCTTTTCCATTAATATTATTACACCATCTCCGAGCTTTATTGCCAGTTGAACGCTCTTTTTGATTCGCGACAAATCTTTCTTATTGACAATAATTTTGTCAACGACTACATCTATATCGTGGTTTTTGTATCTGTCAAGTTTCATTCCCAACGTTATCTCTTGCATACTTCCATCTATGCGAACTGTCGTAAAACCTTTCTTGCGGATACCTTCGAAAAGTTCTTTATAATGTCCTTTACGATTTTTTACCAATGGAGCAAGTATAATAGATGCTTTGGAATCAAATTTTTCAAGAATTTTTTCTACAATTTGTTCTTCGGAGTATCGAACCATTTTTTCGCCGCTGCGATATGAATATGCTTCTGCTGCACGGGCATACAAAAGGCGGAAAAAATCGTATATCTCTGTGGTAGTACCAACGGTCGAACGAGGATTTTTTGAAACGGTCTTTTGTTCTATGGCAATAACAGGGCTTAGTCCCGAAATTTTATCTACGTCAGGGCGTTCTATATTGCCCATAAAGTGTCTGGCATAAGCCGAGAAGGTTTCGATATAACGTCTTTGTCCTTCGGCGTATATGGTATTGAATGCCAGAGATGATTTACCGCTACCACTCAAACCTGTGATAACGGACAGTTTGTAGCGTGGTATATCTACGTCTATATTTTTGAGATTGTGAGTCCTCGCACCCAACACCTCTATTTTATTCTCTTTATCAATGTTTTGTCGCACTTTGTCAGCTTTGTTTGCTTTGGTCAAAAAAAATGAGTACAAAAATAGTAAATCAATTACGAATTATCACTAATTTTTTTTAGAGCGATTTTTTGATTCGTAAAAACACAATAGCCCTAACTTATAGAAATCAAACATTATAAGCGAAGGATTGTCGCCTTTGAGGTTGTTTTCTATATGGCGACGAAATACTCCGAATAATTTACCTATTAACGGAATTAACCTAAACCGCTCTATGAAAGAATAATAGCGAATTATTTTAGAGTATCGTGCCAAATTTGGATAATCGTTCGACTTGTATAGACACCGTAGATTCCGCACTCCTACATCGGCTTTACCGATGAATGTAAGAGTATCATCGACACCTTTATGTATCAAAGGGTTGTCGATGTGTCTGATATGATATCCCTTTTCTACAAGTGTATATCCCAAAGCCAAATCCTCGTAACCATATCCTTTTATCCTTTGGTCGAAACGCATCTGCATAAACAAATTGCGGTCGATGAGCAGGTTAAATGTAGTGAATGACAATTTTAGCCGTCGGCGTTCTTCGGCAGTTCGTATCTCACGTTCGGCATATTTTAGCCGTAGTCGATAATTACTTGTGTCTTGTGTAAAGTTATACGCAATACCGCCATTGATAACACAATCGGGAGCAACAAAATTCAGATATTTTTTGATAAAATCACTTGCACACACCTCCGAATCGCAGTCAATAAAAAGGAGATACGGATATTGTGATTTGTCGGCAAGCATATTGCGAGCCGCAGACCTCCCTGTGTTATTTTCCAATACAAAATAATTTACGTTGGCAAGTGAGGTTACTGTTTGGTTTTCGATGAGGTGTTGCGTAGAGCCGTCTTCGAGCACTATTATCTCAAAATCAATACCCAAAGCCACAGCCTGAGCATGCAAGTCGCCCACAAGTCCGGTAATATCGTGATTAAAAGCTGGTATTAATATCGACAACACTTTATATTAATTTTTTTTAAGTTCTGAATTTTTGAGTCAGCCGTTTATTAATTGTTTGCCAAATATTTCAAAGAGGCATCATCATAATTTATACATTTATCGAAGACTCAACGCTATTCTTTTTCTTTGAGTATCGACATCGATGACAGTTGCCATTACTTGCTGGTTGAGCTTCACCACCTCGGTGGGATCGGATATAAACCTGTCGGTGAGTTGCGATATATGCACCAAACCGCTCTGATGCACGCCAATATCGACAAACACCCCAAACTTAGTGATATTGGTAATTATGCCCGGCAGACGCATACCCACTTTCAGGTCGTCGATAGTATGGACATTTTGGTCGAACTCAAAGAGCGAAATAGATGTACGCGGGTCGCGGGTAGGCTTTTCGAGTTCGCTCACTATATCGAGCAGTGTAGGCATACCGATGTTATCTGTAACATACTTTTGGAGTTCTATCTTTTGTCGAATATTTTTATCACCTACCATATCTTTGAGAGCAATGCCCAAATCCTTTGCCATAAGCGACACAATATGATAACTTTCGGGGTGGACGGCACTGTTGTCGAGCGGATTGTCGGAGTTTTCGACACGTATAAAACCGGCACACTGTTCAAACGACTTTGCCCCCATCTTAGGTACTTTCATAAGCTCTTTGCGAGAGGCGAAAGCCCCGTTTTCGGTTCTGTAATCCACTATGTTTTGTGCCAACGTAGCTCCAATACCCGAAATATAGGTAAGCAGATATTTACTTGCCGTATTTACGTTTACCCCAACAAGGTTTACACACGACGACACCACGCGGTCGAGAGCCTCACGCAGCTCTTTCTGATTGACATCGTGCTGATACTGCCCTACACCGATAGACTTGGGGTCTATCTTGACCAGCTCCGCCAAGGGGTCCATCAGTCTCCTGCCCAGCGATACCGAACCACGCACGGTTACGTCATAGTCGGGAAACTCCTCGCGGGCTATCTTTGAGGCAGAGTAGATACTTGCTCCGCTCTCGTTTACCACAAATACCTGAATATCGTGTGCAAAGCGTATTTTTTTTATAAAATCTTCGGTCTGTCTCCCCGCCGTGCCGTTGCCTATTGCGATAGCTTCTATCTTGTACATCTCTGTGAGGGTCGCTATCTTACGACTCGCCTCTGCCGTTTTGTTTATCGGCGGATGTGGATAAATAGTATCGTTATGGAGCAAATTGCCTTGTGCATCGAGTATTACCACTTTGCAACCTGTTCGAAACCCCGGATCTATAGCCAATATGCGTTTCTGCCCAAGCGGAGGAGCAAGCAACAACTGACGAAGGTTTTCGGCAAACATTGCTATTGCCTCTTTGTCGGCTCGCTCACGGCTAAGGTGGTCGAATTCGGTCTCTATCGACGGTTTGAGCAATCTTTTGTAACTATCTTCGATGGCAAGACTCACTATATCGGCAGACTCGTTATTGTTTTTTAGAAAAATCCTATCCAAAACATCGAGAGCATCGTCGGTATCAATCGAAATATCCACTTTGAGAAACCCCTCACTCTCGCCTCTGCGGATAGCAAGTAACGTATGCGAACGTATCTTTTTCAACGGTGTAGAATAGTCGAAATAGTCTTTGAAGTTTTGAGCCTCATCTTCGCTTTTGCCTCTTGCTAATTTAGCGGTAATAATTGCATTGCGAGCAAATAAGCGACGTATGCTACCCCGAGCAGCACTACTTTCGCCAATCCATTCGGCGATAATATCGCGAGCTCCGGCGATGGCATCGTCTTCGCTACGTACATCGTCGGTAAGGTAGCGACCGACAGTGGCACGAATATCTCTATCCGACTGCGACATAATTATCTTTGCCAACGGCTCAAGCCCTCGCTCAATGGCTATCTGTGCCTTAGTACGACGTTTAGGCTTAAAGGGCAGATATAGGTCTTCGAGTTCTGTGGCGTTGAAACACTGCTCTATCTTGTCTCGTAGCTCGTCTGTGAGTTTGCCTTGTTCGTCGATAGTGGTCAAAATAGAGGCTTTGCGTTTGATGAGTTCTTTCAGCTTTTCGTTCTCCTGATGTATGTTGCCTATTGCCACCTCGTCGAGACTGCCTGTGAGTTCTTTTCGATAACGTGCTATAAATGGGATAGTTGCACCCTCATCGAGCAATCTTATGACACTCCTCACCTGTGGCTCGGATATATTGAGTAGCTGCGAGATATATTTGGCTATCATTGAGATATAATTTTGCTTTTAATTCTCCGTATTTACTTCGCTATCTTTTTTCAATTTTTTCTTCTCACCGATATACATTTCGAGTATCTCTTTGGCTCCTTCGAGCTCTCCGTGTTTTTCGATTAATGCTTTTAAGTCGGCAATAGACTCATTAATCCAATATTGAGCATTTTTGTCTTTTGCAAAGAGAGCTATAGCTGTGGCATAATTCTCTATTGCCGATACATAGTCGCCTCTTATAAGATATACCAGCCCTAAGTTATTATTTACCCAACCAAGATTCGGGTTGTTTGCCAAAGCTTTTTTACTAAGCTCCCAGCACATATCGTAGTTACCATTTAAGTACGCCTTCCTTCCCAAAGTTCCAAACACTTCGGCTTTGGTTTCGGCTAACGGGCGGTCTATTATTTTTGTCTCCTCTACTATTGCTACTATTTCGAATGTAATGGCAATACCTTCGGTTGCACTTGTATTTCTAAATCCGAGACACCACTCTCCCTCATTGATATTATCTATTTTTACGGTACCGTTTCTAAAATTTTCTCTCGACCCTGCCAAATCATAATCGAATGGTTGAGAAGAGTTACCGTTTTTACCCAAAAAGATATCGGTATTTTTGTTATCCATAAGATAAATATCGCACACACCTGCTCCGGGTAGAG
This sequence comes from Bacteroidota bacterium, assembly GCA_041814825.1. GTDB lineage: Bacteria > Bacteroidota > Bacteroidia > Bacteroidales > Paludibacteraceae > F0058. Next base: position 22,448 of record JBGXXV010000052.1, read on the forward strand.
TAAATATGGCATTAGTAGCTACGGCGGTCAATCCTGTGGGGTCGATAAGTTTTGTCAATTGCGAAAAAAGCTCCACAGATGCCTTAGATTTTTCGCCTTTGGTGGTGGTAAAAGAGTAGTACCACTCCACCGTATTAGGAGGCAGTGGCACGTTAAACCAAGTTTTTGACTTTCCTCCAAATGTTGCACGCGTTACACTATTGAGATAAAAAGTCTGCTGATGTAATACCTGAACAGCTTTTCGTTCTTTGACCAAAAGCTGTCCTTGTGAAGGCATTATATTTAGTAATAAAAATAGTATAATGATAAGTATATTTCTCATTCGATTTGATATTTGTTTATTTTATTAAAAAAATCTGCGGTTTTATGTTCAAATAAACTAATTAGTTATGTGATATGACTTATTTTACGTCGTATTATTTATACAAAAAATCTTATCAAACTAACCGTTTATCTTTATATTGATAGTTAGAAAAACAACGTGTTTTTATTTTATTATCGCATTACGAATAAAATCAATAAAAAGAGGATGTGGTTTTAAGACGGTAGAGCTGTATTCGGGATGAAACTGAACTCCTACATACCAACGATTCGGGTCGTTTATCTCTATTATCTCGGTTAGATTAGTCTGCGGGTTGTAACCCGACAGTATCATACCGTTTTGCTCGAATATATCGGCATACTTGGGGTTGAACTCATAACGGTGGCGATGGCGTTCGAATATTGTATCCGATTTATATATTTGTTTTACTCTGGTATTCTCTTTCAATCGGCATTCAAAGGCTCCAAGTCTCATAGTACCGCCCATATCGTTTATCTGTTTTTGCTCCTGCATAATATCTATTACGGGGTTTTTAGTATCTTCACTTACCTCTGTGGAGTGAGCATCGGTCAGGTTCAATACGTTACGGGCAAATTCGATAGCCATACACTGCATACCAAAGCATATACCGAGACAAGTAATGTTGTTTTCTCTGGCATAATTGGCAGCCACTATCTTACCCTCCATACCACGCTCGCCAAAGCCCGGAGCTATTATTATACCATCGAGACCGGCAAGTTTCTCCTTAGCATTTTCGTAATTAATATCCTCAGATAGTATCAAACGGAGGTCGAGCTTGCGGTCGTTGTATGCAGAGGCGTGTATAAGGCTCTCTATTATAGACTTGTAAGCGTCCGACAAACGAACATATTTACCGACAAGTCCTATTTTTACAGTCTCTTTGGCACTTTTCAGTTTGTTTAGAAACAGGTTCCAGTCGTCCATTTCGGGTTTGCGAGTATCTTCTATACCCAACTTGCGAAGTACAATGCGGTCTAAACCCTCTTCTTGCATTTTTATAGGGACATCGTATATGGTTTTCATATCGGCACTCTCTATTACGGCATCGTACTCTACATTACAAAACAGAGCTACCTTATGTCTTATCTGTTGAGATATGGGATGTTCGGTACGAAGCACAATAATATCGGGCTGTACTCCCTCCTGTTGTAGCTCTTTCACAGAGTGTTGAGAGGGTTTGGTTTTGAGTTCGCCTGCCGCTTTTAGATACGGTACGTATGTAAGGTGTATGTTGATACAGTTTTTGCCCATCTCCCAACGCAACTGACGAATACTTTCGATAAACGGCAAACTCTCGATATCGCCTACGGTACCGCCTATCTCTGTGATAACGAAATCGAAGTCGCCCGAATTGCCGAGATGGAGAATATTCTCTTTTATCTCGTTGGTAATATGTGGTATTACTTGCACCGTAGTACCGAGATAGTCGCCTCGACGCTCTTTGTTTATTACCTCTTGATATATACGTCCACTCGTAACATTGTTGCCTCTATGAGTCTCTATATTGAGAAAACGTTCGTAGTGTCCCAAATCGAGGTCTGTCTCGGTACCGTCAACAGTAACGTAACACTCTCCGTGTTCGAATGGATTGAGTGTGCCGGGGTCAACATTGATATATGGGTCGAATTTCTGAATAGTAACGCGATAGCCACGTGCTTGAAGCAGTTTGCCCAAAGATGCCGAGATTATACCTTTACCTAACGAAGAGGCTACTCCACCTGTTACGAAAATATACTTTGTTTTTGACATAAATATCAGATTTTATTTTAAATATAACAAAAAAACAAAAAAGAAAAACAAATAATTTTACTTTGTTTGCAATTGGTTTTGTAGTAAAATTATAAGTTTTTACTCGGTTTTGTATTCACTATGATTTTTCAGTCAGCAAAATTATAAAAAATAATTGATATAGAAACTCAACAAACAAATTTTTATCGGACATACAAAAAAGAGAGATTTATTGCTGTCCGATATATCATCAATTATATAAATGTACCAAAGCAGTTTATGTTGGAGCTATCCGCCCCAAACCCCGACTAACTTTTTTTCTTTATAAGAATAAAGGCAGTGCTTTCCAAAGTATGATACTCAAATCCACCCAAAGTTGATGTAGAAAAACACAATTTCAAAGGCTTTTATATGGTTTTCTAATTTTTTTGAAAAACAGCAAGTTTTCCGAACC
>JBGXXV010000053.1:0-14863 GCA_041814825.1 Bacteroidota bacterium
TATCCCAAAGTGTTGCCACTGATAGCTCGTCGTAAAGTCTTTTCCGTATGTAGGGCTACCTGCTATATTATCAACCCATGTCTGAGAAGCTCCTTTCTTGGCTCTCGAATACATCTGTACCGTACCATAGACAGGTACTGCGGGGTCTTGTCCGGCGAGTATCAATGTACCGTTCGGCTTATCTGCTGCCGAGCGTATCTCTATCTTATAAGCCTTATCCATAGTCTCGCTACCGGTAACGGTACCTTGCACGGTCAAAGATATATCGGTGTCTATAATGGTCTTCTTAGACGAATTGTTTATCAAGTTTCCTATTATCCTATTAGGTCCATCTACTCTCATATCTCTAAGAGCTTCACCGGTGTGATTATCGGTAGTAGCAAACTCTACATTTCCACCTTCTTCGGGCGCTGCTTTATCCTCCCAGTTATTCCGATCACCCATATTTTCGGATACAGTGCCTATCCATACAAAGCTAAGCCCACCACAATTAGCCTCGTAAGTATCAGTAATAAACTCCCAATTCTTATTTACATCTAATATTACATGCGAGGCTCTTGCCTTACGGTTATAGACACGTCTTAGGGCACCACACACTATATTGTCGGGAGTATTAGGATTGGCTGCCCAACCATTAATAGTAGCCGAATAGTTCAAACAATCCATACCGTTGGTTTCCAAATCGTTATCGAGCATAAATTGAGCATCGACAATAGACCGCAAATCCCAACTGCCGAGATTTTGATTAAATTTAATCGCTGTCTTAAACATAGCGTTCATATTGGTTACCTTAGATACATCCCAACGGTCGAAAGGCTGATTATACTCCAATGCTCCTCTGAACATAGCGTTCATATCGGTTACATTAGATACATTCCAACTGTTTAGGCTACGATTAAACACTTTGGTTCCCTCAAACATAGATGCCATAACCTTGATATTCGATACATCCCAAGTCCCTATTACATCGCTATATTGCATAATATCACATTGAGCAAACATAAAAGAGAGGTCTTCTACACCGCTCAAATTCGGCTTGTCGGTAGCAACTACTTCCATCTTTCTTGTCTTATAGAAAGCTCTGCTTAATTTTGTCCACACATTAGTGCCCCATTGCTCTATCTTGATAATTCTATCGTGGTCGTATTTATCTGTCTGGTCGTCGAGATAGAAACCATCCAACGTACCTATACCCGGGAATAGACGAATACGGTATTGGCCTACAGCAGGGAGGTTCTTTATAATATAGGGATTGCCGATGCTTCCCGAGACGTTTGTTATTATTCCTCTGTCGGATGTTTCGGAGAAGTCGTTCGGGTCTAACCGTATCCACTCCAACGAATAGTTGGTACCTAAAGCATGTATTGCAATATCTTGAGTTGTATTATCATCACGTTGAGACGTAGTTTGCGAATTCCACACAGAGATAAAATCTCCGGCAGTCTCACCCGGGGCACACTCCCTTTGATATACCGGGTCGCCTGTGATAGTCCACCCTTTTACCTGTGTAAGATAGTTGTGGGCAGCCAGTCCGTTACGATTGTACACAAGGGCTGCAGCTCCAAACTCAACATTAGATGCTATGTTTGCATATTTTGCCCAACCAACGATAGAAGCAGAGTAGTTTACACAATTCATAGCTGTAGCAAAAAACATCTCTTTTGCCGTAGTGAGGGATTGTAGCTTCCAGTTGCCCAAGTTTTGATTAAATCTTTTGGTATTATAAAACATCCTTGTCATATTTTTTACCTTAGCTACGTCCCAATTTCCTATGTTTTGGACAAAAAAAATTGCACTGGAAAACATTTCGCTCATATCGGTTACTTCTGAGGTATTCCATCCGCTTATATCTTGATTGAACACTTGTGCTCCGTTAAACATACTTTTCATATTGGTAACACTTGCAGTATTCCAACTGCCTATTGGAGAATTAAAACGCGCTGTCGAACTAAACATATTTGACATATCTTTTACTTTACCCGTATTCCACTGCCCGATAGGTTGATTGAACATCGCTGCACTGTTAAACATATACGACATATTCTCGACATTTTCGGTATTCCAACCACTTATATTCTGGTTAAATACCTTGGTTTTATTAAACATGTACGACATATCTTTTACTTTACCGGTATTCCAAGTGCTAATGTCTTGGTTAAAAGCAATTGCATTATTAAACATAGAGAACATATTCTCGACATTTTCGGTATTCCAACCGCCTATCGGTTGATTAAAGACTGTAGCTCCACTAAACATACCTGACATTGTTTTAACCTTAGATGTATTCCAACTGCTTATATCTTGATTAAAACTGCCGGCTCCGGAAAACACATTACGCATATTTATAACATTACCTGTTTGCCAATTACCAATAGGTTGGTTGAATGCCGCGGCTCCGAGAAACATCGCATCCATGGTTGTATCATTAACGGTAATAAAGGTAGCTAACGGCTGGTTGAATTTTGCGGCATTCCTAAACATCGAAGAGGTATTCATAACACTCGATGTTACCCACTTGTCGAGAGGTTGGTTGAAAGTGGCAGCTCCCTGAAACATTGCCGACATATTGGTAACTTTCGATACATCCCAGTCGTTTATAGTGCTATTGAACCTAACGGCTCCACAAAACATACCTGCCATATTCTCTACCTTAGAGGTATTCCAACTATTCAATGGTTGATTAAACACCGAAGCACCATAGAACATATCTCTCATATTGGTAACAGTAGCAACATTCCAATTATTAAGAGGTTGGTTAAAAGATGTGGCTCCTTTAAACATAAAGCTCATATTGGTAGCACTGGTAATCGCCCAACTATTAAGAGGTTGGTTAAATTTTGCGGCATCCATAAACATCCCTGCAAAATTGGTTATTGTCGATACATTCCAATTGTTAATAGTATTATTATATACCAAATTTTTACACCCTCTAAACATATTACCCATATCGCTTACCGAAGTCAAAACAGGTATATCGGTAGCTGTTACATTCATATTTTCAGCACCTTGGAAAGCAGAGTTCAGCCTCACCCATACCGTATTACCCCAACTCTCGACCGTTATCAACTTTTGGGGGTCATGAGTAATAATAGTAGGTGTATTATTCACTTGCACATAATCGCCCGAAAAAAGAGCTTTGAGCGAATATGCTTTGATACGATATTTACCTGCAACCGGTACAGTCAAAATATACGGATTGGTTTGCGTACTCGACGCAACAGTTACCGTACCCGACTGCGAAGGGTCGTCAATACCCTGCCACTCTATCGTATAGTTGTCGCCTATAAAGTTAAGCGCAATAGTAGTATTACTATTATTAGTACGAGAACTCGGCTTATTACTGTCCCAAACAGTAATAAACGGAGTACTTTGCGCCACTATTGTCCCTGTCAGAGATACCAATAACAGAGAAAAAAATGTAATTTGTAAAAATATTTTTTTCATTTCTTAAAAAATTTATATTATTCAATAATTTAATATTTTTTTTTGTTCATTACGAACTATTCAAAAATGCAAAATTAATATTTTTTTTGCATAACAAACAAACTTATTTACAAAACAACACATTTTTATCACTTACTCATACGTTTATACTTCTCGTGTCGTTCTTTGGCTTTCTCTATCGATTTTTCGTCGAATTTGACCGTACCAATCTTGTACGACAAGTCGAGAACAGCCTTAGCCCTACGGCTCAGATAAGCCGACGGTTTGGCGGGGTTAAACCTTAGCGGATTGGGCAAAGATGCCACTATCAAAGCCGACTGATAAGGCGAAAGCTTTTTTGCCGGCTTACCGAAATAGTTGTTGGCGGCAGCCTCTATACCATATATACCTTTACCCATTTCGATAACATTGAGATATACCTCCATTATTCGTTTTTTGCTCCAAAGAGTCTCTATCAGAAATGTAAAATAGACTTCAAAGCCTTTTCTTACCCAAGTTCTACCCTGCCAAAGAAAAACGTTCTTTGCGGTCTGCTGGCTAATGGTACTTGCTCCGCGTTTTTTATCGCTTTTTTTGTTATGCTCAATAGCCTTTTCTATTGCACCGAAGTCGATACCATAGTGTGACAAAAAAAAGTTATCTTCGGAGGCTACCGCACAATTGAGCAGCGACTGCGGCATCTCCTCAATAGAAATCCAATCTTTACGAATATCATATCCCTCAAACAAAGCACGGCTTATCATAAGTGGCGTAAAGGGTGGATTGACCCAACGATAAACCAATGTCAGTAATATGGTTATGGCAACAAACCATATAATTATTTTTAATAAAACATAAGCCGTTTTTCTTAAAATAGTTTTCATACATTCGCCTTATTGTGATAAATATCAACCTTTTGTAACTATATAATCTTTGAATGCTTCGTCAAAAACGGTCGGTGGAGCAGCTTTACCGTTTATAATACATACTGTCTCTACTACACCCCTGACACACAGTCGCATATCGGGCAAACGATAAATCTCTTGATAAAAAAAATATTTTAACCCGTCTTTGCCCAGACGTATTCGGGAGAGAAACCTGTCCGACCCCCGTAGTGAATTTTTATAAGCAATATTGACATTACGTACCACAGGAAAAATATTTTGTTCGGTCAAATCCCTAAAATAGAGTCCGCATTTTTCCATAAACTCATGACGTGTAGCCTCAAAGTAGTGCAAATAGTTGGCATTATTGACTATTCCCTGTGCATCACACTCATAATCACGCACTTTCATTTCTATTTCAAAAAAGTTCATAATATATTGATATTTATTATTTTTTTTGTGGTTAAGTGGATTTAATTCTTCTTCTCAAATAGCGGTATGGCTTGCTCTTGTGTTATAATATTTTATTCCTTTTCTTCCTCCTTGTAATACTTGCCCTGCTCGTCTTCGCCCTGTTCTATGTTTTCTATTTGTTTTTCAGCTTTTTAATATCCTGCTCTAATTCCTTTATGCTTTCGAGATGTTCTATTTGCTTTTGGACGGTTTTATATTTATCGTACTCTTCACTTGCCTTTTGTAGTGCCAAATCGTGCGATATTGTTCCTGCATGTTCTAAGATGTTTTGTCTATTCATCGTAAGAACTTGATTCAAGCGGTCAGCCCAATCTTTCATGTACATTGGAATATGCTGCATTGCCTGACTTTCGGCGAATGCCAAAAACTGCTCCACAATGAGCTTCAATAGGCGTAGTTCATCTTCGTTAAGGTAATTTTTCCCGATTTCGATGTCCGTCTTTCGCACTTTATTAGGCACAGCAGTTGAGGTCAATCCCATTTGCGGAAGCGATGCATTGGAACGGTAGTAAATCAACTCGGCAGCAGTTTTTCCGCTCACAGCCCAAAGGAGTTTGTTTTGCACCGCCTTGTAAAAAGCAACGGTTATTTCATCGGACGGGTTGTAGTCGATACTTGTAGCATAAATATCTTTAATTTGCTGATAAAAAACGCGTTCCGATATTCGTATCTCGCGGATTCTATCAAGTAGCTCCTTGAAATAGTTCATTGAGGAGCCCGACTTGAACCGCTCGTCGTTCAAGGCAAAACCTTTGATAATATAGTCGCGGAGCCGTTGCGTTGCCCAGATACGAAACTGTGTGCCTTGCAGCGATTTCACACGATAACCCACCGATATGATGACATCGAGGTTGTAGAACTTCACCGGTTTATCGGAACCACTAATGTGCAAATTTTGCACATTGCTTTGCTCTATCAGTTCTCCTTCTTTAAAAATATTCCCAATATGTTTGGTTATTACACTCCTCTCTTTTCCGAAGAGTATTCCCATCTGCTCTTGTGTAAGCCATACCGTTTCTTCGGTAAACAGCACATCTACTTTAATTGCACCGTCTCCCGACCTATAAATCAACATTTTGTTTTTCTCTTCCATAATATGTTCTCTTATTCATCCTCCTTGTAATACACCTTGTAATACTTGCCCTGCTCGTCTTCGCCCTGTTCTACGTTTTGGCGGTTACCGGTATCAGTCTTTTTCAGTTTCCTTATCATTTAATAATACACCTTGTTTGGCATTCAGCGGAGAGATAACCTTATCTCCCGTTTTCGCTTCCAATTCAAGGCGAGCGTTGCGGGCAATTTCGCCACCCTGACGTGCCACATCACTGTGTTCGTCCATTGTTTCGGGATTGGTGGTTTCCGAAATACGCTTTGTCGAAAGTTCCGCTAACATATTTAGCACCAACTCGGTGTTGGTCATATTGTCGCGAAGGTTTTCTTTTTTCAATCCCTTGAATTTTTTGTACTCCTTGGCGGTTTTTCCTGCCCATGTCTTATAAATGATGTCGGTCAATGAGGCAAACTGAACGCCTTCCTGCAAGCCGCGTTTTTTCCATTCATCGGTAAGTTCTTTGCGGATTTCGATGCTTTTCAGGCGTTGGTTAATCCAATTGTCGGAATAGCCCAACCGTTTGTAATCCTTCATGGCCTGCTCTATCGACAATTCGGGGTCTTGTATTTGGTCTAAACGCTCGCGTGCCACCTGCGCAAGCCACAGCTTAAACGGCTCTGCCTTAGGCGAGGGCATAGACTGTATCAACCTAAAAAGTTGCTCGGTATCAGCCACATCAGTAAGTCGCATCTTTCCATCAGCGGCACGCATTTTCAAACCGTGACAATTCGTCACGGTTTCGTTTCCCTCGGCTTTCAGTCGTTGTTTCAGTTTCCGCCAATAGGCGGTGGCATCTACGCTATCGGTCAATACGGCAACCACGTCCACGATGGAAAAATACCACTTTTCCTGTTCTTCGTCCCAAACGGTACGGACTTTCTTTTCCTCAAATAGCTGTATGGCTTGTTGTTGTGTCATAATATTCTGTTTTTATCATTCCTCCTCATTGTAAATACACTTTGTAGAACTTGCCCCGCTCATCTTCGCCCTGCTCTACGTTTTGGCGGTTGCCGGCGATGATGATTTGGATTCTCTATGCACCACTACCAAGTTCGACCATTTTCGTGACCTCACGAAAATGATCATCCACATTGACACCCTGCGACTTACACGAATCTACCGCCCTGTGTACGGCAACGAGAAAATTTTCCCAACGAGCATAGCCCAATACCGTTTGCAATTCGCAGGCAAACCAAGCCTCTACTTGTTCCCTTGCGTCATCGCTTTCTATCTGTCGAACAATGCCGTCGAACGTTGATTTATACTGCAATATGCTGTTCTTGTTCATTTTATTTTGAGTTATAAATATTGTTTTTCCACTGTTCTGATGTAAGTTTCGTGAAATGCTCGGTGCGAACATCGTTCAATAATGGAGCGGGCTTGTTGTATTCCGTGTGGCTGTAAGTAAATCTGCATTTCTCTTGCACTCGTTTTGATTTCTCGTTGCCATCGAAATATCCGCACCAAACGGTAGTCATTTGCAAATCCTCAAAGGCATACCGAAGCAATTCGTTGACAGCTTCGGGTATCAGACCTTGTCCCCAATAGGGTTCGCCAATCCAATAGCCAATCTCACATTCGTCGGCTGTCATTGTCGCACTTTTGATTTCGCTTCTTGCGGTCATGAGGCCGATGCTGCCGACCACCTCGCCCGTTTCTTTCAATACCACGGCATAGGTTTCGGGGGCAGAAAGCACTGTCTTGATAATCTCGCGACTATTCTCGACGCTCGTGTGTGGCGGCCAACCTGCGATGGGACCAATATTTGGATTTCGGGCATACTTGTACAAGGCTTCGGCATCACTTTCTTGCCACGCTCTTAAAATGAGGCGTTTTGTTTGTAATTTCATATTTTTCCCTCCTTATATCTATAAAATTTCAACATTCATACTTCTATCTCCTTTCTTTTGTTTCACCCTCGCCCCAACCACTTTTCCAGCACCGCCTTTTCCCTCTTGGCAAAAATATCGGCACGTTTCTTCCCTGACTCCTATTTGTACGTTATATTCAATGACTATGCGATCTTTGGAGTACTTGTGCCCGTTTACCAACCGTTTTTCAACGGTTTGCCGCACATATTTCTCCGGTGTGTCGGGACGAGTGGTACCATCCACATAATCACAAACTTTACCTTCGGGAATGATGATTAGTTTGTCCATACTTTATTATCTTTATCCCAAGTTACTCTAAGCATAAGCAATAAATATCTTGTTGTATTTGTTACAAAGGTACACTTTTTTTATTTTCCTCTAAGGCTTATTGATATTATTGATAAAACCTCTCTCTCGGCGTTGTGTCTGTAATTCCATTTTATACAGTTTATCGTTGCGATGGAGTGTTTCGGTGGTTTTTAGAGAGAAAGGCACTCCCTTGCCGACATTTTCCACGGGCTTCAAATCTACTCTTATTTCTTCCACAATACTTTCGTAAGCACCTGTGGTATTGCCTATTACAAGTATTTCATCACCGACTTTAAGTTCCCCGCTTTCGAGAACAAATTCGGCAACACTTATTTTATTGAAAAAGTTGGTACATTTACCTATATACGACTTGACACGTGTTGCCGAAGAGCCGTAGGAGCTTGTCCATTCTCCCAAACGTTGTCCGAGATAATAGCCGTCCCAGAATCCGCGATTAAAAACACGCGACAAACGATTGTTCCATCTGTCTATCTTATCTTGTGTAAAAGTCCCGTCTATACAGGAATTGACAGCCTCATCATAACATTCGACAACATTTTTGACATACTCCGCTCCGCGTGCCCTCCCCTCTATTTTAAACACACGTACTCCGGCATCTATCATTTTATTCAGGAAATGAATCGTTTTCAAATCTTTGGGCGACATTATATACTGATTATCTATTTCCAACTCTATATCGGACGAAGTATCTTTTACCAAGTAGCTACGGCGGCATATCTGATTGCAGCTACCGCGATTGGCAGAACGATTTTTTTCGTGCAAACTAAGATAACACTTTCCCGAAACAGCCATACACAATGCTCCATGACAAAACATCTCTATCCTTACCAAATTGCCTTTACGCCCTTTTATCTGTTGTTCTTGAATGGCTTTGTAAATATCATATACTTGTTCCAACTCGAGCTCACGTGCAAGTACCACAACATCGGCAAATCGGGCATAAAACTTCAATGCTTCCACATTAGTTATATTCAGCTGAGTAGATAGATGAACCTCCACGTCATTATCTACGGCATAACTCATCGCTGCCACATCAGAGGCAATAATAGCCGTAATACCCGCTTTCTTTACCGCATCTATAATGCTTCTCATCAACCCCAAATCATCGTCATATATTATGGTATTTAGAGTTAAATAAGACTTTACATTATGTTCGGCACAAACCTTTGCTATTCTTTCCAAATCGGCAATGGTAAAATTATTTGCGGAATGATTACGCATATTAAGCCCTTCGATACCGAAATAGACCGAGTCTGCACCTGCTTTGAGTGCAGCCATAAGGCATTCCCACGAACCAACAGGAGCCATTATCTCAAAATCGTCTCTTTTCAAAAGCATTTACAAATTTGTTCGTCTTAAATTACAAAAAACCTTGCCTGAGAATAAAAAATCGCAGGCAAGGATTTTTACATTTTTATATAAAAGCTATTTTTTTTCTGCTTTCTCTTTCTGTTTTCTTTGAATATCGTACGCCAAAGGTGCAGCTATAAACAAAGTAGAATAAATACCGGACAAACTACCCATCAACAAAGCAAACATAAAACCACGTATTACCTCTCCTCCGAAAATAAACATTGTAAGAAGAACAAGTATTACTGTGAATGAAGTTGAGAATGTACGACTCAAAGTAACATTAAGAGCATTGTTCATCTGTTCCCTCATATTACGTTTCGGGAAAAGTGTAAGATTTTCTCTGACACGGTCGAAAATAACTACCGTATCGTTGATAGAGTAACCGATAATGGTCAATATGGCAGCAATAAACGATTGGTCAACGTCGAGCGAGAAAGGCATAAATTTATAGAACAACGTATATATACCCACCATAAAGAATGCATCATGGAACAACGAAGCCACCGACCCAACCGAATAAGCATAATTTTTGAATCGTATCAATATGTATATGAATATAACTACCAATGACAACAGAATAGCCCATACAGCACGTTTAATCATATCCGAAGCTATGGTCGGACCAACGTTTTGCGACTGTTGGATACCGAAGTTTTCGCCTTGCTCCAAGTTGGCAAGTTCATAACTGCCTCCACGATTTACGTAACGATGTACAAACATTTCTTGTGTAACCGCCGGATTGAGATATTCTTTGAGGCTGTTGTACAACATAGTCTCAATCTTACCTTCGGTATTATCGGCATTTTTTTCATCTACAAAATTGGTGGAGATTCTTATCTGATTTGCATCACCCATTGTTATAACATATAGAGAATGACCTTCAAAAACATTGGAAAGTTTTTCTCTTACCTCATCGGCATTAATAGGTTTCTCAAAACGTATTACGTACGAATTACCGCCCGAAAAGTCAATACCGGGCTTAAGGCCGTTAAATATCAGAGACACAACAATAATTACAGCCAAACATATAGAGAAAATATAACCGATTTTTCTTTTACCTATAAAATCGAAGTGTAATCCTTTAAACCAACTTTTGGTTAAATCTGTGGTAAAAGAGATTTTCCACTCTTTTTTGCGAGATAACAAGAAATCGAACAACATACGAGAGAAAAACAAAGCCGTGAACAGTGAAGTAAAAATACCTATTACCAAAGTAGTAGCAAAACCTTTCACCGAACCCGTACCGAATATGAATAGTATTATACCGATTAATAGAGTGGTAATCTGACCGTCGAGTATAGCCGAAAGAGCATTCTTAAAGCCCTCTTCGACTGCTTTTTTGAGGTTTTTGCCCGTTGCCAACTCTTCGCGACAACGCTCATATATAAGCACATTGGCATCGACCGCCATACCGAGCGTAAGTACAATACCCGCAATACCCGGCAGTGTCAATACGGCACTAAACGAAGCAAGGATACCGAGCATGAAAAATGTATTGGCTATCAATACCAAATCGGCTACCAATCCGGGAACAAGTCCATAATACATTATCATATAGATAAATATCAATAGCAAAGCCACTGCAAACGAAATCAAACCGTTTTTGATAGCTGTTTGTCCGAGAGAAGGACCGACTACATCTTCCTGTATTATACGTGCGGGAGCAGGCATTTTACCTGAGTTCAATACGTTAGCCAAGTCTTTGGCTTCTTCGGGAGTAAATCTTCCTGAAATACGTGATACTCCATCGCTAATTTCCGATTGAACGGTAGGATATGAATATATGTAACCGTCAAGTGCGATAGCGATACTCTTGCCTATATTCGCTTTTGTCAGACGTCCCCAAACAGATGCACCTTCGGAATTCATCGTCATTGATACCAAAGTTTGATTGGTGGTTTGGTCAAAGTCAACTCTTGCGTTTGTTACAACACTTCCCGAAAGAGGGGCTTGCCCGTTGCGAGAAGTTACTTTCAAAGCAATAAGAGCGTATCTGTCATTTTTATCTTTTGCATCTTTACCCTCTATAGTAGGTTTCACAGTCCACGAAAGTTTTAGGTCGCGAGGCAAAAGTCTTGATATTTGGGGCATTCTGAAATACGACATCACTTTGGCAGTATCCTTTGCTGCAACGATACCAATCATAGGAGTATTACCGCTTTGAATACCTCCCAATACAGCAATCAAAGGATTATTTTTAAGAGCTTCCTGATAGGCTTTTTCGTCTGTCATCTCTGCATTCGCACCCGCTTCCTCTGCAAGGGTCTGTTTCAATGACTGAGATAATGTATCTATCGCAGTAGAATCGGTGCTTTCGGCAACATTTTCTACTACTGCTGTTGTCCGAACGGTATCGGAATCGGCTTTACCCGATTGTATCTCTCGAAGAGTAACATCAGCCTGCTGTATTACACCTGTAAGTTCTGAGGCGGTGTAGGTTTCCCAAAATTCGAGGTTGGCCGACCCTTGCAAAAGTTTACGGACACGTTCGGGTTCTTTCACACCGGGGAGCTCCACAAGGATTCTGCCCTCTTCGCCTCCAAGACGTTGAATATTAGGCTGTATCACACCGAAACGGTCGATACGCGAACTCAATACGTTGAAAGAGTTGTCTATTGCCGACTCAACCTCACCACGCAGTACATCGATTACCTGAGCATTATTGAAACCCAGCTGTATTTTGTCTTTCAAAGCCAATGTCGAAAAGATAGTCGAAAGTTTTGCATTAGGGTCAATTTTCTCAAATTCTTGTTTAAAAACTGTCAGAAAATCACTTGAATTGCGTTTTTTGGCATTCTCCAAAGCTTGTTTGAAAATCGGTGAATTGTTGTGGTCGGAAAGATAAACCAAAATATCGGGAACAGATATTTCAAGTGTAACATCCATACCTCCTTTAAGGTCAAGACCTAAATTAATCTCTCTCTCTCTACACTCTTTCAGGGTATATCCCAACCATACTTTTTTACCTGCAATAGAATCCAAGTATTTGTAATACTGTTCGTTGTCGCCTTGTGCGAACTCTTTTGCCTGGCGGCTGTAGTAGTTTGTTACCACGCTGAACGACAAGCAATACAAGCAAACGATAGTTAGCAGAATACTAAAAAGCCTAATAAATCCTTTGTTTTGCATTTTTTAATCAATTTATTTTTTTCGTTTAATTATTTAATATTCAAACTGATATAACTTAACCATCAATACATAATTATGCATCGAAAGCGAATTGCAAATATACACTTTTTTAATGAACTAATTATAAGTTAAAACATATTTTTTTATATTTAATATCGAAACCGCTACCCTAAACATCAGAATATTATATAAATACAGCTAAATGTAAGGTTGTGGGAACAATAATTTTCAAATTAACTCATTAGCCAAACCAACCTAATAAAAAATCATTTATAATAACTAAAAATCAATATTGCAAAAAGAATAAACAAAATATTATTAAAAACAACAAAAATATTTGTCTTTTCAAAAAAGTATTTATAACTTTGCTTCGCAATAATTTAAAGAACTATTATAGGGGTTCGACCATTAACAATTATCACATCAAACACTGATATTGCTTCGATATTATTGTCGCCCTATAATGTTTATTATCAATATATCATAAAAATTTTATAAATAAAGAATTTTGGCACAAATAAAATCCAAAAGCCATATCAACAGACAAACGGTAATTGTATCTGATTCAAAAAAAAATACGGTAAAGCATTTTATTAATTAACAAATAATAATTTCTGATATTATGAAAAAGTTACTATTTTTAGCTACTGCGGCAATATTCACGTTATTTGCCTGCGAAAACCACAATCAAAAAATCGAGGACGATATTAAGTTGGCTCCTGTGCAAATAGACGGCAAATGGGGGTTTATTGATAAGACAGGGAAAATCGTCATAGCACCCCAATTTGACGAAGCAAATTCTTTTTCGGAAGGTTTGGCTTGGGTACAAATCAATGAAAAATGGGGACTTATCGATAAAACGGGCAAAACCATAATTGAACCCAGATTTGATGTTGTATCAGATTTTTCGGAAGGTTTGGCCGGGTTCGAAATTGATGAAAAATGGGGGTTTATAGACAAAAGTGGTCAAATTGTTATTAATCCGCAATTCGAAGATGCCGGACATTTTTCGGAAGACTTGGCATGGGTAAAAATAGATGACAAATGGGGATTCATAGATAAAACAGGCAAAACAATTATTAAACCTCAATTTGATATTGTATCGGACTTCTCCGAAGGCTTAGCGCTTTTTGAACAGAACGAAAAATTCGGATTTATAGATAAAACAGGCAAAACAATTATTGAACCTCAATTTGATGAGGTAAGTTCATTTTCAGATGGTTTGGCCGGCGTTGCAATCATTGGTACATACGGATTTATAGATAAAACAGGTAATTGGGTCGTTAATCCTCAATTCAATATAGTAAGTCCGTTTTCGGAAGGACTTGCCCGCATTGCATTAATGGGTATATACGGGTTTATAGATAAAACAGGAGCCACCGTTATCGAACCTCAATTCAATATGGCAAGTTCTTTTTCGGAAGGCTTAGCGGTAGTCGCAAAAGGCGATAAATTCGGCTTCATAGACAAAACAGGCAAAACCATTATCAATCCTAAATTCGATAGAGCTACCGATTTTTCGGAAGGTTTGGCAGGAGTAGAGACAGGTAGCAAATGGGGATTTATCGACAAGACGGGAAATATCATTATCGAACAGAGGTTTAATGATGTAGGTTTTTTTAGATAAAAAGAGATTTTTCGATAAATCTTATCCAAAACAAACAGCAAAATCTTCACTAAGCGGATTTTGCTGTTTATTATTCTGCCGTTGTTTTAAACCTGATTATATATAGTTAAATGATTTGATATTTCAATGTCGTCCACTATCTCCATTTTTTCATATTGCCACTTTTCCGATTCGAGAAACTCTATACACAGCACTGTTTAGACAAATTTTCTTGGGCGTAAAATGTATATACGTTTACCCAAAACATAAAGGAAGATATATTGATTTTCATTGCTGTCCGATAAAAAAACCGACATCAAACTGTAATATCTTAATAAGCAACCGGATATATGCTTTTGTTGTAAAAGGGGCTTATCTCGTACATTTGTTTATCGGGCTATTATGAGGTTTTCGCTATATTCCGCATTAGAAAAGATGTGAGGCTATCGGAATGTTTTAGCATTTCATTGGGGCTGTCTGCCCCAAGCCCCGAATTACTTTTTTGTCTTGACACAAAAAAGTAATCAAAAAAGGTCAAGGCTGACGTTCCGAGACGACCCACTGTGTGCTTGCTCGCTAAACGAAAGAACTCGCTTCGCTCAAACAGGCTTTCGTTCTTCACGCTCGCCTCGCACAGTGGGACACCCCGTCTCTCCACTAATGCCATTTTTGGTTGTTGAAA
>JBGXXV010000054.1:0-7208 GCA_041814825.1 Bacteroidota bacterium
CGAGCTATGCCGAGCGTAGGCACTGCCGTAAGGAGCTTCTTTTGCATACTTTTCTTGTGTCAAGACAAGAAAAGTATGTTGGGGCTTGGGGCAGACAGCCCCAATGAAATATAAAACATTCCGATAGCCTCACGTCTTTTAAAATGCGGAATACGGAGGAAACCTCATAATAACCCGATAAACAAATGTGCAAGATAAGCCCCTTTTACAACAAAAGCATATATCGGTTTGCTTATTAGGATATTACAGATTGATGTCGGTTTTTTATCGGACAGCAATAAAAAATTATTAACAAACACCCTCTCCTTTTTTTAACATTAAAAGAGAGGGGGCGAATAAACGGATTATTTTAATTTATATTATTAATCTGTCAATTCTTTAAGGCCGTCCATATCGAACGAAAGAGTGAAGCGAAGAGTTTGGTCTAATGGGTTGTTTTGAGCAACACTGATTAGATAGCCAACATCGAGACGGAAAGCAGTCCATTTGAAACCCGCACCGGCAGAGAAAAACTTACGATTACCTTTGTTTTCGCTCTCTCCATGATAACCGGCACGAAGGAAGAACTGTTCGTTATATGCATACTCCAAACCGGTAGAGAAGTTGATTTCTTGTAGCTCTTCTTTGAATCCATTAGGAGCATCAGAAAAAGAGGTAAAGATACCTTTTACCAAACCGATTTTATTGTATTGGTCGGCCGACATCAACCAAGTATTGGGATTGCTTGCATCAAATCCGTCGGTAAATCTGGATCTGCGAGAAGGTACCAAAAGTTTGTTGAAATCAACATTTAGTGCGATTCGGTTATATTTGTCGAAAGGATATAGATATGAAGCACCTACACCTAAGTTGGTAGGCATAAAGTTGCTTGTTGCTCCTTTGTCGTAAGATATTTTTGTGCCGATATTGGAGATGTTGAACCCAAGTCCGAGTTTCGATGTACCGGTCGACATTTCGATAGGCAAAGAGTAATAACCGTTGACATCGGCGGCAAATCCGATACCAGTATAGTATCCTTCTTGTTTGGTGCTAAGGTCTGATGCTACAAAACGAAGCACTACACCCATAGAGAAGTTTTCGGCAAGTTTTCTGGAATAACCCAAATCGAACGACATCTCATAAGGCTTAGCCTGTCCTATATTTTTATTATAAGCATCTCTCAAAACGATATTACCCAAAGAGAAATATCTCAATGAAGCACTAAGTGTACCCACCTGTTCGCCCAAGTTATAATATCCTGCAAGGTAAGCCAAATCCACATCGCTTACAATTTTTTGCAACCATGGAGTGTAGCTGAGTGTTAGACCTCCGGTACTTGTCATCATAGCATATTTGGACGAATTCCAATACTGCGACGCTAAAGTAGGGTTAGAAGCAATACCTACGTCACCCATACCGCCGCCAATAGCATCGGGGGCGATATTCAACGAAGGTACTCCGGTAATAAGCGGATTATAGACATTAAATATCTCGTCTTTTTGAGAATACAATAGTGTTGTAGCCAAAGAGATTAATCCCAATAAAAAGAATCTTTTCATACTTTTATGTGTTTAAATTATATGTTTTTATTTAAATTTATTTATCTTCTATTATTTTTTTTTGCTTAATCAAAAAACAAGTAACGGCAAAATTAATATTTTTATTTGATAGTAACGCAAAAAATATACTTTTTATTGTGCAAAGTTTTTTTACTTTATAATTAATTTTACGGGTTTAAGAATGCTCTGTTCGCCTTTTACGCCGATCTCTACACGTACGAAATATATTCCTTTGTTGAGACTTAGCCCTTCGTTACCAAAATTCCAAGTTACTTCGGTTTTGTTGCTCGTGGAGGCTTTTGTCAAAGGCGATTGCCACACCGTTCTACCTACAATATCATACACACGTACCGTTATTTCAAGCCCTTTGTAAGGACGGTCGTGTAGAATGGAGAAGGTTACAAAATCGGTAGCAGGATTGGGATAAGCCTCAATAGATACGTTCATTATCGCATCGTCCGATACCTCAAAAGCTATATGCTTACTCGAAGAATTGTTCTGTAAGTCCCACACTCTAAACCACATATTGTATCTTCCTTTTTCCAAATTGTTGAGTTGATACTCTACCGTACCCGACTTATAATCGCCGTAATTGGATATGTAATAGTCATTTAATACGACTTCCTCTTTGTCGTCTTTGCTGCGTTTTAGAATAATATCGTGTCCTATACCGTTGCCTGCGGTATTGATACCGCTTGGGTCGTACAAATCGGCTATGAATAGAGGCGACGAATTAACTTTTTGACCCTCTTTGAAGTCTCTTGTATTTATGTATAGATTAATATCGGGTCCTTCGTTGTCGTGTATCGGATTGGGGTTTTCGCCACCCACCAAAAAATCTTCAAAACTGCCGTTAGCCTCCATTCCCAAATTATTTTCAGACGCATAATAAACAATTTTGCCCGTACCGAAATTGTACTTTATGTCTTTGGGAACAAGGAATTTGAAAGTCCATCTTCCGTTGACAATATGTGTAGAACCTCTAAAAATCGGATTGGGGCGGTCTTTGTACGAGAAAGGAGTACTGCCGTTGTCGTTGGCAAGTGTCTGTATCGTTTCCAATTTGTCGAATACATTGACATTGAGTACACCATCATACCCCTCTATTTTGTTGCCGTAACGAGTTTTGATATGTCCGGATACGACGACTTCGCTCAAAGCCGAAATACTCTCCGGATTTGAGGTATCTACGGGTTTGTAGTTTATACTGTCGGTAACTATTTTTGCCTCATACGGATACAAAAGCCTAATAGATGGGTCGCCCAAAAGAGTAAAAGCAAACTTGTTTGATGAGTTTGTTTGTTGGTTTTTGGCTCTTTGTAGTATTTCTCCTATTGTCAGAGGCAAATCTTTATTGTCTTTGACAAATAAGTTGGTAGAAAGATATTTGTTCAAATCGGCATTACCGCTTGCATAAACGGTACGTGTGGTTGTTATCAGAGTCATAGTGCCTCCCGTTTTGTTCCAAAGGAGGTATTCGCCTCCCGAATGCTCGAAGTGGTCGAATGCCGAAAAATCGCAAGTAGCGGTAACAAATACAGGATATTTGTCGTTGGTCATTGAATTAATCTTAGGAACGGTAAGCAACTTTTCGTTAGTCCAACCTTGATGCGAGCCGTGTCCCATAAAGTTTATCATCAATACGCCTTGTTTTATGGAGTTATCTAAAATATTATCAGCCATAGGATAGCTCTCTGTCGATGCCGAAGTCTCCTGTTTGTAGGCATCGAGATATAGCTTTTTGATTAGTATGTCTGGATTTTGAGCTTGTGTTACCTCTGTTATCATATCGCAATCTCTGGCGTGTATATTGCCGTCTCCGTCGTCGGCTATGAAAAGCATACGGTTTTTCCATTCGCCCCTTATGTTGTTTTCGATGTAGGATATGGTTTTGTCCACAATAGTTTTGGCTTGCTCTTTCGTATATACAGGTATTCTGCCTACGGCAATATCCATTTCGGCGTCTGTCTCCATTGCCTTGTCCGTGTCGTCGAGATAAGCGAAATAATCGTCGGAGGTATATGCACTTATGGTGTTTATGGAGTTTACTGCCTGATATGTCAGAAGTTTTCTGAATTCGTCTCCACCGCTCATAATACCGCGGTTGTCGTACAGTCCGTCGCCAAACAACAAAAGCCATCGTGGAGTATCATTGTTGCGTTTGCCCCTGTCGTAAAACATCTTTACGAATCGACGATAGGCAGTAGCATCGGGTGTACCGCTGGAAAACTCATTAAAAATATGTTCGGCATCTACTATGTTTACCCTTATTCCCTCTTTTTGTCTATGATAGTCGGCCAAACGATTTGCTTCGGATATAAAATCTTTATTGGCTATAATTATCATATCGGCTTGAGGCATAGAATGCAGATTCTGATTGTCGATTTTGCCTACTATATTAGGCTTGCCGAAAGAGCCCTGAGTATTGATTGCCAAAAACTCTCTTACCCTGTCGGTATTGGCTGCAAAAGTGAGCTGCGAACCCTCCCAATCGGTATATACCTTGGTTATGTTGTTGATGTCCGTAATATCCCAGATTTCTGTATTGCCGGCGTTGTCCAAAACAAATTTGTTTACGCTGTTTTTGCCTACATAATCTGTTGTTCGAAAATAGAACTCATCACCTACGACAGTCAGTTTTCTTCTGAAATTTATTTCAAAAAAATTAAGATTGGCAGACTCCGATATATTGTTATAGGTCAATTTTACATTAAAAGCGTCTGTCGCTCCGGGCGTAAAAGATATGGTATCTTTGGTAAGTTCTACCACCTGATAAGGGTTGTTGTATCGTCTGGTAAGTGAAATGGTTTTTACATCGACTCCGTTGATGTTTATGGTCATACTACTGGGGTTCGACGATTTGTTTGCCAAATCTATAAACATTTTGGACAATTGACTCTCTACGTTGGGAACCTCAAAGTTGAAACTGCGTGAAGTCTTTTGTTGGCTGAATTCCTCTCCGTAAAATTCTCTGCCTCCTTTTGCGAAGTTTATACTGTCTTTTTCGTGATAGATATAGTCAAGAAAGTTGGTTACGGTTGATACGGGCGGTTTTGTTTCTCTGTTTTGAAAGGCTATTTGGCGTGCTTCTCCCGCTTTTGATGTTACAAAATAGTATCCTCTATCCGAATAGTGGTTGCGTATGTGCGAAAAAGTCCGTTTTTTCGTATCATATTGCCAAGAGATATTTGCCTGTGCATAAAAAAGTATATAGTCGCCCGTATTGAAAACACCGTCGGCTCCTTTATTCATATATATAGGTACTTCGGGCAAATCGTCGATATAAGACGTCGTGAAGTCTTCGCTCAACAAAGCCCCTCCGTAGCCGTATATTCGTACCTCTTCGGGAGTTATTTCCATCGACTGCAAATCGTCGTAGGTAAGTTTGTATATTCCGCTTTTGTCAACGGATATTTTTGTCCATTGTCCCGATGATAGTACCGAGTTTGTAGTATATCTGTTGCCGTCATTGGTTTGAGCTACCGATATGAGCGGTATCAACGAAAGCCATAAAAAAAATTTTTTGTACAAATATATTTTCATGTCCGAGTCAATTTTTGTTTTTATTTTACGAGAAAATTAAACATCTCTCTGTCGCCGATAAAGCCTTGTAAACGGTCGCCTATATCTACCTTACCTACTCCTGCCGGTGTACCGGTGTAGATAATGTCGCCTATTTTCAAAGTCATAAACTTACTGATGTATGCAATGATTTTGTCTATCGAAAAAATCATATCCTCCGCCTTGGCTTCTTGTACCTTTGTGTTGTTTTTTAACAGAGAAAAAGAGGGGTTTTTGCCAATAGTCTGCAAATCAACAAACTGACTTATTGCCGCAGAGTTGTCAAAAGCTTTGGCTATCTCCCAAGGAGAACCTTTTTGTCGGCATTCGGACTGCAAGTCGCGTGCCGTGAAATCTATTCCCAAGGCTATTTCGGAATAGTATCTGTGAGCAAATTTTTCTGCAATGTTTTTGCCTATGCGGTTGATACGATATACCAATTCGCATTCGTACTCAACCTGTTGCGAAAAATCGGGCACAAAAAACGGTTTATTGTCTTTCAATAAGGCGGTATCCGGTTTGAGAAAAAATATGGGGTTTTCGGGTAAGTCATTGCGAAGCATCTCTTTGTTGTGGTCGCAATAGTTCCAACCTATACATATTATCTTCATTATCTGTTTGTAATAAATTGTTTTTTGATAAAAAATGTGCTACCGATACTAATTGCTATTGAATCTGACTATATATATACCTCCTTTGAGTTCGGGAAACTCCTTGATAAGCAAATCTCTAAGCTCCTGAGCATCTTCCGACGTCTGAAATTGCCCGACACGAACCTTCCAAAAAGGGGCGTGTCTTTCTGCACGTACATATTCGTAAGGCATACGGTCTTTTATTTTGTTTTCTATTTTAAAGGCTTCGTCTTTGGCTGTTATCGCATTGTCCGAAAACACCTGTACGCTCCACCCTTTTGATAGATTAGGCATTGGTTGGTACCCACTTATTTTTTTTGTCACAATATCCGTTATCATCAAATCTTGATGTACGGAGACGGTAGCTCCTGTCGCAGAGTCCGGCTTTTTAAGATTTTCTATTAGAGGTGAACTTTGTCCGTAAGCAATAGAGACAAAAACGGTTGCAACAATTAACAGACCAATCTTTTTTATTTTTTTCAACCCACATTTATTATACATAAATATTTAATATAGAATTATATTTTAGTAATACTTTTTTTATCTATCGCAGTTTATTAAAAAAATCCCAAATAACAATACTTCCTGCTACACTAACATTCAAAGAGTGTTTTGTGCCAAACTGAGGTATCTCTATGCTATGGTCGCAAGTATCTATCGTGTCTTGCTCTACACCAAAAACTTCATTCCCCAGTACAATAGCGTATTTTTTAGATTTGTCTATATCAAAACAGTTTAAAGGTATGCTGTTTTGTGTCTGCTCTATGGATATGGTACAATATCCCGATTTTTTTAGCTCTTGTACAGGTTCTTGGGCATTTTTGTAATATTCCCATTTTACAGAAAATTCAGCACCCAAAGCCGATTTGTGTATTTCATTATTAGGCGGAGTGGCGGTTATACCACACAATACCACTTTTTCGACACAAAAGGCATCTGCCGTACGAAATACAGAACCTATATTTTGCATACTTCGAACATTGTCTAATATCACTATTAATGGTATTTTGGGCAATTCCCGAAACTCTCCGACAGAAACTCTGACAATCTCCTCTGTGTTTAATTTTCTATTCATTACTCTTAATCAGAAAGCAAAGGTACGAAATAATTTTTTATTTGCGAAAGTCAAAAAATGAAATAAAATTTCTACCTTATATCGGTAAAATAAATTTTTATAACTGTCTGATTTTTTTTAGAAAAAACGATAACGTTTTACGACCGATTTTTTGTGAAGGTTGTTGGTTATTAACACCATTTGTGATAAAGTATGTATCTATGTTAGTATTAAGATATTACCTATTATTACTGTCCGATAAAAAACCGAAATCAATCTGTAATATCTTGGATATATGCTTTTGTTGTGAAATGGGCGTGAGGCTATCGGAATGTTTTAATATTTCATTGGGGCTGTCTGCCCCAGCCCCCGAATTACTTTTTTGTCTTGACACAAAAAAGTAATCAAAAAAAGTCAAGGCTA
>JBGXXV010000055.1:0-13770 GCA_041814825.1 Bacteroidota bacterium
ACGGGGTGTCCCACTGTGCGAGGCGAGCGTAAGAAACGAAAGCCTGTTTGAGCGAAGCGAGTTCTTTCGTTTAGCGAGCAAGCACATAGTGGGTCGGCTCGGAACGTCAGCCTTGACTTTCTTTTGCATACTTTTCTTGTGTCAAGACAAGAAAGTATGTCTGGGTCCAGGACAGACAGCCCCAATGAAATGTTAAAACATTCCGATAGCCTCACATCTTTTCTAATGCGGAATACAGGGAAAACCTCATAATAACCCGATAAACAAATGCAAAAAATAAGATAAGCCTTTTTCACAACAAAAACATATTTCTATCTGTATATTAAGACATTATAAAGCAATGTCGATTTTTTAGCGGACAGCAATATTATTTTTTATTCTTACATTATTTTATTTTTTTGTATCTTTGCAACCTAAATTTACAAATAATGTTTTTAATATAATTTAACAATAAAGAAATAATAATATAGCAATTGCGTTATTCTTGGTAGTTCAATTTACCACAAAAAGCTCATTAATCGAGTTATCATATCGAGAGTAAGTCAGCGATACGCCGTGTATCGGCGTGGATAGACTTATATGATATGATAGGCGTGGTAACCTGAACTCCAAATAGGTCTTCCACGCTATTTTTATACACATAAATCAAGTAAAAGAGAATCAAATTAATACTTTAATAAAACGGAGAAGCCGATAGCCATAAGTGGAGGCAAAATATCTTAATAAAAAAACAATAAAACAGATGAAAAAATCTTTAAAAAATTTGGTAGTGATAGCATTCTTAGCTATCAGTTTAGGTGTATCTGCTCAAAAACTCAATGTAAATGTGGGCTATCTCAACAGTACTACAACCACAAAACACTCAATATTTACACTTGTGGAAGCGGCAAACGGATTTACTCTTGGGGCAGACTATGATGTAATGGTGGCAGATAATATGGGTGTAAATGTCGGATTAAATTACTCTTTGACATTCTCCAATCAAAAAATTTTAGGTTCAAGAATAAAAGGTAATTATCATGCACTGAATCTTCCTATCCGTTTTTTCTATGAGTATGCCATCAACGATGATTTGAAAGTATTCGGTCTCCTTGGTCCTAAATTGACTTTTGATGTAGCTGCGACATTAAATAATGGTAGCCAAAGTGTAAACCTTTATGAAGCAGAGAGTTCTTATAGCAGATTTAATCTTTTGATAGGTCCGGGTATCGGTGCCAAATATAAAACTTTTGTTGCAAAAGCGGGTTATGATTTTGGTCTGCTAAATCGTTACTCAAACAGCAGTACAGATTTATTAAACACAAAAATAACAATGACAACAAATCAATTCTATATATCTTTGGGATATTGCTTTTAAGTAATATTCATTGATAAAATTACCCCAAAGCTACCCATACGGGTAGCTTTTTTATGTTACTTTTACTCTATTTTTTGTAACTTTGCGGTTTGTAACAAGTCGTTTAGAACAATATCAATAGCATTTACAAATGGAATACAATTTCAAAAATATAGAAAACAGGTGGCAGGCTCAATGGAAGCGAGACAAAACCTACAAAGTGGAGATAGACCCGAAGAAGCCTAAATTTTATGTACTCGATATGTTCCCTTATCCTTCGGGGGCAGGGCTGCATGTGGGGCATCCTCTGGGTTATATAGCATCGGATATTTATGCCCGTTACAAAAGGCAAAAAGGGTTTAACGTACTTCATCCTATGGGATACGACGCATACGGACTGCCTGCCGAGCAATATGCCATTCAGACCGGGCAACATCCTGCCATTACTACCGAACAGAATATCAGGCGTTATCGCGAACAATTAGACAAAATAGGTTTTTCGTTCGACTGGGACAGAGAGATACGTACATGTGATGCCGATTATTATAAATGGACTCAATGGGCTTTTGTCCGTATGTTCGATTCGTATTATTGTAATCAGGCACGGCAGGCACGTCCTATCGCCGAACTTATCGACTGTTTCGCCAAGCAGGGCAACGAAGGGTTGGATATTGCTCAAAGCGAGGAGATGAGTTTTACCGCCCAAGAATGGAACGCCTGGGACGAATGCCGACAACAGCAGGTATTGATGAATTATCGCATTGCTTATCTGGCTGAGATAGCGGTCAATTGGTGCGAAGAGTTGGGGACAGTATTGGCAAATGACGAAGTACAGGACGGAGTATCTATCAGAGGCGGATACCCTGTTATTCAAAAGAAGATGCAACAATGGAGTTTGCGTGTGTCTGCTTATTCGCAGAGGCTTTTGGACGGTTTGGACACCATCGATTGGAGTCAGAGCATAAAAGAGACACAAAAGAATTGGATAGGACGTTCCGAAGGAGCCGAAATGGTATTTGAGATATTCGACCCCGCTCCCTCGCACAAGGTCGGTATAGCCAATGACCGTTCCATAACAGTCTTTACCACACGTCCCGACACTATCTATGGAGTAACTTTTATGGTATTGGCTCCGGAGAGCGAATATGTAAGCCTTGTTACCACAGTCGAGCAAAAAAAAGAGGTAGATGAATACGTAGAGCGGACGCTGAAACGTACCGAACGTGAGCGTATTTCGGACAAGAGAGTAACAGGGGTATTTTCGGGTTCTTATGCGGTCAATCCCATATCCCGACAACATATTCCCATATATATAAGCGACTATGTATTGGCAGGATACGGTACAGGTGCCATAATGGCTGTTCCCGCACACGATAGCCGCGACTACGCCTTTGCAAAGCATTTCGACCTGCCGGTAATACCTCTTGTGGAGGGAGCAGACATCAGTAACGAAAGTTTTGATGCCAAAGAGGGAATAATGATGAATTCGCCGAAAGATGCGAACGACGGTAAACTTGTATTGAACGGACTTTCGGTCAAAGATGCAATAGAGAAGACAAAAGAGTATATAGAGGCAAACAATCTGGGTAAGGTAAAGATTAATTATCGACTTAGAGATGCTATTTTCAGCCGTCAGCGTTATTGGGGCGAACCTTTTCCGATATATTACAAAGACGGAATGCCCTATGCCGTTGACGAAGCCGATTTGCCCATAAAGTTGCCCGATGTGGATAAGTTTTTGCCTACCGACACAGGCGAACCGCCTCTGGGAAGAGCAAAAAATTGGACATACAAGGGCTATCCTCTCGAACTCTCGACTATGCCGGGTTTCGCGGGTTCGTCTGCATATTATTTGCGTTACGAAGACCCCAACAACAACGATGCATTGGTATCCGAACAAGCCAACGGATATTGGCGTAATGTGGATTTGTATCTCGGAGGGTCCGAACACGCTACGGGGCATTTGATTTATTGTCGTTTCTGGACCAAATTTCTATTCGATTACGGATATATAAAAGACGACGAACCGTTTGCGAAGCTCATAAATCAGGGAATGATACAGGGGCGGAGCAATTTTGTCTATCGTATAAAAAATACGAATAAGTTTGTTTCCTACAATCTTCGCGAACAATACGATATTACCGAAATACACGTCGATGTGAATATTGTGGAGAATGATGTTCTGGATTTGGAGAAGTTTCGTAATTGGCGACCCGAGTTTGCCGATGCGGAATTTGTTTTGGAAAAAGACGGCAAATACCGTTGCGGTTGGGCGGTGGAGAAGATGTCCAAATCTATGTATAATGTGGTCAATCCCGATGATATTGTGGAGCAGTACGGAGCCGACACATTGAGGCTTTATGAGATGTTTCTCGGTCCGATAGAGCAATCCAAACCTTGGGATACCAAAGGGATAGACGGAGTACACAGATTCCTGAAAAGGCTTTGGGCTTTGGTATATGACAATGACGGCAATTTGTCGATAAATGACGAAACACCTACCGCAGACGAACTTAAAACCTTGCACAAAACTATCAAAAAGGTAGCTTTCGATATAGAAAACTTTTCGTTCAATACTTCGGTATCGGCGTTTATGATTTGTGTAAATGAGCTTTCGGCAGCTAAGTGTTCCAAAAAAGCTGTATTAGAGCCTCTGGCAATAATACTCGCTCCTTTTGCTCCGCATATTGCCGAGGAGATATATCATCTGTGCGGTAATACGACGACCGTTTGTAAGGCGGCTTTCCCCGAATGTGAGGAGAAATATCTTGTGGAAAATTCGGTCAAATATCCTGTTTCGTTCAACGGCAAGGTACGATTTACTATCGAATTGCCCGCCGATATGTTGCCCCAAGACGTGGAAGCAACCGCTTTGGCTCATACCGAAACAGCCAAATGGCTCGACGGCAAAACCATCAAAAAGGTAATAGTAGTTCCCAAAAAGATAGTAAATATTGTAGTGTAGCGATAGCTGTATATTAACCCGTAAG
Organism: Bacteroidota bacterium; assembly: GCA_041814825.1. Lineage (GTDB taxonomy): Bacteria > Bacteroidota > Bacteroidia > Bacteroidales > Paludibacteraceae > F0058. The sequence goes on from JBGXXV010000055.1 coordinate 4,327, forward strand.
CAATGCGGTTATTAGTGCTTAGTGGGTAGTAGTTGGTTTTCATTGGGGCAGGTAGCCCCTTTGTTGTTTAATCGTTTAATCGGTGAATTGTCTAATCGGTGTTTGCTGTAATCTTTATTTTTGCGAAGCAAAAACTTTTTTCACAATGCTATTCATTTAACCATTAATTATTAATTCTTACTTCTTACTTCTTAATTAGGTATCGGGGTCTGGGGCGGATAGCCCCAATCTAAAAGAGAATAAAACGTAATTGGTGCTTTGATACTATTGATGACACATCGGACAGCAATAAAAAAAAATCGTTGTATTTCAGATGCTTATTGCCCAAGACTTACAGACTACCGTATAATACGGACAAACGCAAATCAACCTATTACTACATTTACTACATCACAACAAATTGCAGTTTTGTAAATAAATATGTTAGTAACTTCTCAATAAAAAATAGATATATTATTGGGCTGTAAAGTGGATTTTATTTATCTTTGAAAAAATTTTTTAAGAACAAAACCGAACAGACATATCATAGGCAAATAAAAACAGTGTTATGCAAGAGACTATAATTAGAAATAATAATAAAAGGCAAAAGAGGTACGACGAGTTTCCCGACTTTGGCAAACTGCCACCACAGGCACTCGAATTGGAAGATGCCGTACTGGGGGCATTAATGATAGAGTCCGACGCATTTAGCAGAATAAGCGAGATACTACGTACTTCAGACTGTTTCTACAAGGTTACAAACCAAAAGATATTCCAAGCTATCAAAACCCTTGCCGCACAAAACAAGCCGATTGATATGCTGACCGTAGAGAATCAGCTCGAAAAAGACCATACGCTCGATGAGGTCGGAGGCAAATATGCATTAGCCGTACTTACCGAAAATGTGGCTACTGCCGCACATATAGAAGAACACGCCAATATTATATACGAAAAATATCTTGCTCGTCGTATGATATTGCTTTCGAGCGAGATACAGACCAACGCCTTTGACCCCTCAAAAGATGTTAATGACCTGATACAGGAGGCAGAGGGCAAAATCTTTGATATTTCGCAAACAAGCCATAAAAAAGACGTTGTATCAATTGCCGAAATTATACCTGCCGCCATACAACGTATAGAAGAAGCATCTAAAAACGAGGGAACCACCACAGGCATCAAAAGCGGTTTTTTCAAACTTGACAAGATAACATCGGGTTGGCAACGTTCTGACCTTATCATTATGGCAGCACGTCCTGCTATGGGTAAGACCGCTTTCGTACTTACTATGGCAAAAAATATGGCAGCAGACAATATACCTGTCGCCTTTTTTACCTTAGAGATGTCGAGCATACAGCTGGTAAACCGTCTTATAGTAAATGCCGCCGAACTATCGGGCGAAAAGATAAAGAGCGGAAAACTAAATCAGCAAGAGTTTACCGAACTCACCAAAGGGATTGCTCACTTAGAAAACCTCCCGCTATTTATCGACGAGACGCCTTCTCTGTCGGTAATGGAGCTACGCACTAAGGCACGCCGACTCGTTGCCGAACACGGAGTAAAAGTCATCATCATCGACTACTTGCAGCTGATGAACGCTTCGGGAATGTCTTACTCGAACCGTGAAGGCGAGGTAAGCATCATATCGCGTTCGCTCAAAGCATTGGCAAAAGAGCTCGATGTGCCGATAATAGCCCTCTCGCAGCTCAACCGCAACGTAGAGTCGCGCGGGGGTGGCAGCGACAACAAACTCGAAGCCAAAAAACCGCAACTCTCCGACCTTCGCGAGTCGGGAGCCATAGAGCAAGATGCCGATATGGTGTGCTTTATACACCGTCCCGAATATTATCGTATATTCGAAGACCCCAATACAGGTACCGACCTACAAGGAGTGGCTCAGATTATCATTGCCAAGCATCGTAACGGTGCCACAGACGATGTCGATCTGTTTTTTGCCAACGACTACGCAATGTTTGTCAATACGCGTCAGGAGTACGACAGGCTAAAAGCCAAATCGTCGAACGAAAACACTACCCTACTATCGTCCAAAACAAATAAAAAGCAGAAGCCACAAACGGTTGAGTCGGATATTGGTTATGAGCCATTGCCCTACTATCCGCAACCGAGCGACGGCAGTGTCCCGTTCTAAAACTATTTTTATCATTAAGCAAAACAAATAATTTCAACTAAATTTTATTGAATGGTATGAGAAGACATTATTTGGACAATATCAGATGGATAACAGTCGTTGCGGTTGTTATTTATCACGTGATTTTTATTTACAATGCGGTTATGCCGCCATACAGTCGCATCGGTGCTTTTGCCGAAACACAGGTACAGGACACTTTGCTGTATATTCTGTATCCGTGGGTTATGATTTTGCTTTTTATCGTTGCGGGAATAAGTTCACGCTGCTATCTCGATACACACTCGATTCGCGATTTTGTGCGTACGAGGACACAGAAGTTGCTTGTGCCGTCAACGATAGGGCTACTCCTTTTCGGCTGGCTTCAAGGGTGGCTGAATATGACCCTTGCAGGCGGATTTGACGGGATTCCCGATACGATGCCGAAAGTTGCCGTAATCGCGATTATGGTTGCGTCGGGAACGAGCGTTTTGTGGTTTATACAAATGCTATGGCTTTTTTCGATGCTGCTTGTACTCGTAAGAAAATTCGAAAAAGGCGTACTGTACGGATTGTGCGGCAAAGCGAATGTTTTCGTGCTCCTTCTTTTGGGTGTTCCTCTTTATTTTTCGGGGCTTATTTTAAATACGCCTGTCGTCACGGTGTACCGCTTCGGCATTTACGCTTTTTCCTTTTTTTTGGGCTATTTTGTATTTGCACACGAAAATCTTATCGACCGACTCGGTAAAATATACATTCCGCTCGGTATTGCAGCACTGCTGTTGGGAGCACTTTATCTGTATCTGCATTACGGCGATGAGTATGCCATCATGCCGACCGTCAATTCCGTTTCGGCGGTCGCTTATGCATGGCTCGCTTCACTTGCACTTTTAGCACTGACGAAACGTCGCTACAACCGCGAGTCGAGCTTTACTCGATTTATGACAAAACGGAGCTTCGGTTTATATGTGTTCCATTATTTTTCGTTGACGTTCGCCGCTTGGATACTGGAGCTTTATACAGGGTGGTCTGCAGTACCGACATACGCTATTGTGGCTTTCGCTGCTTTTCTCGGAGCTTTTTTGCTCTATGAAGCGGTAGTGCGCATTCCATTTGTCAGGTGGTGTCTGCTCGGCATAAAAAGAGAGCGTAAATAAATAAAAAGAGTGCAAAAAAAATTATCGTAATAAATTATGCTTAAAGACAATATCGTTCAGCTGTGGAAACTGCGGCACTTTACACAGTAAACCCAAACAGACAGTTTATACCAAGACCGAGCCTCCGCAATATTCGGAGAGTCTCTCGGATACACTTTTTTGAAGGAGAGAAAATAAATACAGATAATAAATAATCTTATTAATAAATAAAATAATATCGTTATGCAAGAAAAAGAAGAAAAAACGGTAGGTTTGCCCGAAAATGCGGGCAGAGAGTTGAAAGAGGGCGAAAGATACATTCCCATAATGTCGCCCGACAAGAGTTATCCTGAGGTCAATTTTCGCTCCGTAAGTTGGGGTATCATAATGGCGATACTCTTTTCGGCGGCAGCTGCCTATCTGGGACTAAAAATCGGTCAAGTATTCGAAGCGGCTATCCCTATTGCCATCATAGCCGTGGGTCTGTCCACAGCCACAAAACGCAAAAACGCACTTGGCGAAAACGTTATTATCCAGTCGATAGGAGCGTCGTCGGGTGTTATCGTGGCAGGTGCCATATTTACGTTACCCGCTATCTATATTCTGCAAAGCAAGGGTATAGATATTTCGGTCGATTTCTATCAGGTATTCCTCTCATCGCTATTGGGTGGCATATTGGGAATACTTTTTCTTATCCCTTTCAGAAAGTATTTTGTCAGCGATATGCACGGCAAATACCCATTTCCTGAGGCGACGGCAACTACACAGGTGCTTATCTCCGGCGAAAAGGGCGGCGGACAGGCAAAACCGCTCGTCATAGCCGGTCTTGTGGGCGGTCTCTACGACTTCGTGGTGGCTACCTTCGGCACGTGGGCAGAGACCTTTACTTCGAGGGTACTACCAATGGGCGAGACACTCTATACAAAGGCAAAACTTATGTTCAGTGTAAATGTCGGTGCAGCAGTGCTGGGGCTCGGTTATATTGTGGGGCTGAAATACGCGGCTATCATCTGTGCGGGTTCGGCTTTGGTATGGTTTGTGATAGTGCCTGTTATGCCATTGCTCGGCGATACTGCTTTGCAGGCGATAAATCCCATTTTCACGGGGACGGTCGATGGTATGACTACCGAACAGATTTTCTCTACTTTCGCCAGACATATCGGTATCGGTGGTATAGCTATGGCAGGTATTATCGGGATAATACGCTCTTGGGGCATTATCAAAAGTGCGGTGGGTCTTGCCTCATCAGAGATGAAAAACAAAGGTACTGCCGACAACACCGCCGTAGAACGCACTCAACGCGATTTGCCTATGAAGATAATAGTTATCGGTGTATTGATGGCATTGGTAGCTACCTTTGTATTCTTCTATTTCGGCGTGGTCGATTTCAATATTTGGCACGCAATAGTGGGTATTCTCATAGTGGCTGTAATAGCTTTCCTCTTTACCACGGTTGCTGCCAACGCAATAGCGATAGTGGGTTCCAATCCCGTTTCGGGAATGACTCTGATGACTCTCATTTTGTCGTCGGTAATAATGGTAGCCGTCGGGCTAAAAGGCGCTTCGGGTATGGTGGCGGCAGCCATTATAGGCGGTGTGGTATGCACGGCTCTTTCGATGGCAGGCGGTTTCATTACCGACCTCAAAATAGGCTATTGGCTCGGCTCTACTCCTGCCAAGCAACAGACGTGGAAGTTCCTCGGCACACTGGTATCGGCTGCTACCGTGGGCGGTGTGATGATAATACTCAACAAGACTTACGGTTTCGGCGAAGGCGGTCTTGTGGCTCCTCAGGCAAACGCTATGGCTGCCGTTATCGAACCGCTGATGGGCGGTACGGGTGCACCTTGGCTGCTTTATGGCATAGGTGCGGCTATCGCTATAATCCTGACACTGTTCAGAGTGCCTGCTTTGGCATTTGCTTTGGGTATGTTTATTCCGCTCTCGCTCAACGCTCCGCTACTTGTAGGCGGACTTGTAGCGTGGTACGTATCGACACGCTCTAAGGATAAAGCCATAAACTCGGCTCGAAACGAAAAGGGTACGCTCGTGGCATCGGGCTTTATAGCAGGCGGTGCGTTGATGGGCGTTGTCAGTGCTATAATAAAGTTCAGCGGACTGCATCTAACCATACCTTTCGGCAAAGAGACGGCAACCAACCCTACAACCGGCGAAATGATGGAAATCGTAACATATTGGCACGAAACCACTGGCGGACAGTGGATGTCGCTCGTTGCATACGGTGCTTTAATCGGATTTTTCGTCTGGTTTGTGTTGAAAGAGAAAAAACAGAATTAAGTCAATCACAAAGGGGGTATTTCGAAAGAGATACCCCCTAATCTGTGGCTGTATGCCCAAAAGAAAACGTGATTGGGGTTTTGGTACGATTGATAATATATCGGACAGTAATGAAATTTTATAAACAAAAAACTGAAATTCAAAAAGATATCACCCTAATTTAAAAAAAAACTTTTATCGGACACTAATATAAACAAACTTATATATTCGATTCTTGGGGTTATTGCATTTTACCTGTTTTTTTACGTGGACAACGATAAAAAACTTGTACTAATACCATAACAATTCGAGTAATAAAAACAATCTGAAAAAGTTTTATATGTTTTTCAGTCCAAAACATACATTTGAGAAGGGATAAGCCTATCCAAAACAATAAATAATTTCGGTACTATATGTTTCTCTTCGAGGGCTTTGTTTACCGTATTGTACGCCAACTCCGGCGTGTTGTTTTCGCCACTTATATGACACAAAAAAAGATGTGTCAGATTGTCGTGCCAATTGTCTGCCAAAAACTTTGCCGTATGTTCATTGTTGAGGTGTCCGGTATGCGAACGCACTCGTTGTTTTAGGGTGTAGTTATACGGACCGTTTTTGAGCATCTCTTCGTCATAATTAGCCTCTATGACAAGGAAATTAGCCTTTGCAATATTATCGGCAACCTCTTTGGAGATATATCCCAAATCGGTAGCCACTACCATTGTTTTGTTATTGAACCTGACAGTATAGCCCATTGCTTCGGTTATATCGTGGCTTACAGGGAACGACTGTATGACAAAATCTTTAATATACACCTTGTCCGACTTATTAAACAATTTGCGATTGTTGCTGGATATCTTCGGTGTAACTCTTTCGTTGGAGCAAATACCTTCGAATACTGTTTTTGTAGAGTAAATAGGGATATTATATTTTTCTGCCAAAACTCCCGCATATTTTACGTGGTCCGTATGAGCGTGAGTAATAAAAATGCCGTATATATTCTCAAATTCGATATTGTGTTCTCTCAAAACCTTTTTTACAGTACGAACATTGATACCTGCGTCTATCAGAAATCCGTATTCGGCTGTACCGATATAATAGCAATTGCCACTACTACTACTCCCAAGGCTCAAAAAACAAAATCTATTATCCATCCAATAATCTTATAGGGCTATTTTCTTAATTTATTCAAAGAAATATGGAATAAATTTTTTAGAGTGCAAATTTATAAAAAATATATTAATGGATAAAATATTTTTTACCTTACCGACATTTTGCGACAAAATGGCACAAAAACAACTATTGGCACAAAAAATGATAAAATTAAATTGCTTACAAAAAAGGAGCAACTCCAAAAAGAGCAATAATATGGAAATTTTATTAAATAACTAACTAAATAAAAAGAAAGAAAAAATGAAAATCAAACCATTAGCAGACAGAGTATTGGTATTGCCCGCACAGGCAGAAGAGAAGACAGCAAGCGGTATCATCATACCCGACACGGCAAAAGAGAAACCGCAACGCGGTACCGTTGTAGCCGTTGGTAACGGTACAAAAGACGAAGAGATGATTGTAAAGCCGAACGACACCGTACTTTATGGCAAATATGCCGGTACGGAGCTCGATTTTGAAGGCGAAAAATATCTCATTATGCGTCAATCTGACATTTTGGCAATAATCTAATTTCATCAACAAAAAAGTAAAATCTAAAAAATATAACACATAAAAATAAAATGGCAAAGGAAATCACATTTAATATTGATGCCCGCGAACAACTCAAGCAGGGCGTGGACGCTTTGGCTAACGCAGTTAAAGTAACTCTCGGTCCGAAAGGACGTAATGTTATCATCGAAAAGAAATATGGTGCCCCACAGATAACCAAAGACGGCGTAACTGTTGCCAAAGAGGTAGAACTCGAAGATTCGGTAAACAACCTCGGAGCACAGCTCGTAAAAGAGGTAGCCACCAAAACAGGCGATGCGGCGGGCGACGGTACCACTACTGCTACCGTGTTGGCTCAGGCTATCATCAATGTAGGACTTAAAAACGTAACTTCGGGAGCCAATCCGATGGACCTCAAACGCGGTATCGACAAGGCTGTTGCCGAAGTGGTAAAATCCATCAAGAGTCAGAGCCAAATAGTAGGCGACGACTACGACAAAATCGAACAAGTAGCCACTATTTCAGCCAACAACGACAGCGAAATAGGTTCGCTCATTGCCGAGGCTATGAAAAAAGTGTCGAAAGACGGTGTTATTACCATAGAAGAGGCTAAAGGTACGGACACTACTATCGAGGTAGTAGAAGGTATGCAGTTCGACAGAGGTTATATCTCGCCGTATTTCGTTACTAATACCGAAAAGATGGAGTGCGAAATGGAGAATCCGTACATACTTATCCACGACAAAAAAATCAGTTCGCTCAAAGAACTTCTTCCTATCCTCGAACCCGCTGTTCAGAGTGGTCGCCCGCTTTTGATTATTGCCGAAGACGTAGATAGCGAAGCTCTTACTACATTGGTAGTAAACCGTCTAAGGTCGAACCTCAAAATATGTGCCGTAAAAGCACCCGGTTTTGGCGACCGTCGCAAAGAGATGCTCGAAGACATCGCTGTACTGACAGGAGGTATGGTTATCTCCGAAGAGCGTGGTCTTAAACTCGAAAGCGCCACTCTCGAAATGCTTGGCACAGCCGAAAAAATCACTATCGACAAAGACAACACGACTATCGTAAACGGTTCGGGTAAGAAAGAGAATATATCGGAACGCATCAATCAGATAAAAGCTCAGATAGCTGCCACTACCTCCGATTATGACAGAGAAAAACTCCAAGAGCGTTTGGCAAAACTTTCGGGTGGCGTAGCCGTGCTTTACGTTGGTGCCGGCTCCGAAGTAGAGATGAAAGAGAAAAAAGACCGTGTTGACGACGCTCTAAGTGCTACACGTGCCGCTATCGAAGAGGGTATAGTGCCGGGTGGTGGCGTAGCCTATATCAGAGCTACTGCCGAAGTAGATAAGCTCAAAGGCGACAATGCCGACGAAAAAACAGGTATCGACATTATCCGCAGAGCTATCGAAGAACCTCTTCGTCAGATAGTTACCAATGCTGGCAAAGAGGGTGCCGTTGTCGTTCAAAAGGTATCGGAAGGCAAAGGCGACTTCGGCTACAACGCACGTATGGACAGATACGAAAATCTACTTGCTGCCGGTGTGGTCGATCCTGCTAAGGTTACCCGCGTAGCTTTGGAAAATGCCGCATCTATAGCAGGTATGTTCCTTACTACCGAGTGTGTAATTGTAGATAAAAAAGAGGAAAACCCTGCTCCGCAGATGCCTATGGGCGGCGGAATGGGCGGAATGATGTAAGAAGTTTTTAATAATTGATTTTCATAAAAGGTTGAAGAGGCTGCATATATTGTCGGCCTCTCTTCTTTTTTATGTTCAACCCAGTGTTCCGCATTAGAACAAAGAACAATTATAACTATTAGATTAATAGCTTAAAACACATATATTTTTCTAATGCGTAGCGTTAGAAAATTTTTCGAAAAATCACTGCATAAGAACATTAATTTCAATATGTTACAAGAGTATTTGAATTTAATTTTGGGTGCAAAAAATAGCCGAATGCGTAATTTTTGTTTAAAAAATTTCATTACTGTACAATATATTATCAATCGTCCCAAAGCCCCAATCTCGTTTTTTTCTAGTTTAGGTTGGGGCTATCCGCCCCAAGCCCCGACTTACGTTTTTTCTTATAAAGAAAAAACGTAAGCCAAAAAAGAATTGCGGTACGCTTTCGGCTCGACCCACATCGGACTTGTGAGCTAAACGATATATATTCATTCGCCTGCATTGTTATCCAAAAACCAAAACGATATTTAGTGCGAATGAATCGAATATCGTTCTTCACGCTCTCTGCGTCCTGTGGGTTGCC
>JBGXXV010000056.1:0-8713 GCA_041814825.1 Bacteroidota bacterium
AATATCAATATTCCAATATAATGATTGATAATATTAAGTTCGATAAACTATATATTACTGAGGGCAATAAAAGACTTATCGGCACAGGTTTTTTCCGTAAGTTCGACCGTGTTTTCTGGGATAGCGGCAATAGAGAAGTAAGGTTTTATCGGGATTGATGGCAGACCAATCGTTTTTCTCCTTTTTTGATGAAAAAAAAATGAAAAAATTTTTTCAACCTGTTTTTTCACTGAAATTTTATTTCAGTGGCGTGTTGTAATTTTGCGGTACTGAATTTTTTCGATGCGCATTTATAAAAAGTCAGTAGCAAATCAAAAGTTTAATAATTAATTTTAAAAAAAATCAAAAAAAAGATGAAAAGATTCGATTTGAAAGCTATGGATGTACAAGAGATGAGCCATAGCGAAATGGTAAAAACAGATGGTGGATTTGCTCCCTTAATTATTGTGCCAGCTATTATATTTGTTCTTTCAAGCTGTAATGTTGAGGTTAAGGTAAAGGTTGACAACAAAACAGTTGTCAATGGAGACAACAGTAATAATGAAGGGGATAAAAATACCGGTAATGGTAATGGTAACAAGGACAACGGAAGCAACAATGGTACAAACAATCAGAAAAAATAGACTATTGTAGTTTTTAATTTAAGAATGAGGGTATATCGTTTTTTTGAGATACCCTCGTTTTTTGCTAATTTTGCGTGCCAAATAACGGTAATATGAATAAAAATAGAAAAATCGTTTTAATAGTGAGTTTTATTATCTTACTTATAGCAGGGATAATTATTTACTGTTATTGTTTTTTTCCTACACGAGTTGAATTAAAAAACAATTCTATAGACGAAAATAGTAATCATATATTTCTAAAAAGTAGTAGGTTAATGTGGGATACAGGTGCAGATGCTACTGCTTTTTTTAAAGACTTTGGGCAAAAAAAGTTCCCGTTTATGTTTTCCCTTGTCTTTGAGTATGGTCATAAAATAAGATTGCAAAAAGTAAAGTATTCCAATCAGATAGAAATAGATTCTGTAATATTAAAAAATATCATATATTTGGATGTTGATAGCCAAAACATATCACAATGTATTAGGGATAAAGAAATTAGCGGTATTGTCGGAATGAATGTAATAAATAAATACAATTGGATAATTGATTTCGACAAAAACACTTTGCAAAATTTGCCCAAAACAACAACCTACAATCACACTCCACAATTTACGCTCCGTTACTCAAATACGATGATACCAAAAACAACTGTTTCGATAGCTGATGTCAAACTAAAAAATATTTTGATAGATAGCGGTTTTAATATAGACTTCACGCTATTGTCATCTGATATTGAGCAAATTAATCAATACATAGCACCGGATACAATTTTTAATACGTCTTCAAGTGGATTATTCTCCGATAGTATTGTAGAGAGCGAATATCAATATTCCAATATAATGATTGATAATATTAAGTTCGATAAACTATATATTACTGAGGGCAATAAAAGACTTATCGGCACAGGTTTTTTCCGTAAGTTCGACCGTGTTTTCTGGGATAGCAAAAATAGAGAAGTAAGGTTTTATAGAGACTGATATTTAAATATATAAGAGATTATTCCTTTGGATATAACAATAACATTTTCGCTAATTTTGCGTGCTAAATAACGATATTATGAATAAAAAGAAGAAAATAATATTGGCAGTAATCATTGTCGTCATAATTGTTGCCGTCTGTAATTGGGCATTCAATTATATTATTGACAATCTACCTGCAAATATATACCTAAGAGACAATAGTATTGACGAGGGAAAAAATCTTATAATTTTTAAAGCCAATCGTTTATTATGGGATACAGGTTCAACTGGTTCTTTGCTTTTTAGAGATATAGAACACAAAAAATTAAGAGTAGGTTACTCTTGGAATATTGATTCTGAACACACAAAAAGAATAGATACCCTTTTTTTTGCAAAAACGCTATCGACAGACTCTATTTTGCTTAAAAATTTTATTTACAGCTATATCGAAAAAAGTAATATTTCCCGTAACTTACAAAACCTGAATATTATTGGTATTTTAGGAATGAATGTTATAAAAAATTACAATTGGCTTTTGGATTTCGATAAAAATACTTTACAAAATTACGATAAAGATTTTAAAATAGATACACTAACACCAAAGTTTGTTCTTACTTATAGCGAAGATAGAAAACCATTAACAGATATTCGATTGGGGCGTTTAAGGATAAAAAAAATGCTTTTAGACAGTGGTTTCTATGGAGATATAATGTTGTATGACTTGGATATTGAAACACTAAACAAATTTATTACTCCCGATACTATTATTAACGATACTTCCAATAGTCTGTATTCAGACAGTATTCCTGTAAAAAGATATGTCTATTACGATGTATATATAAATGATTTGCTGTTCGATAAATTGACTATAAATGAGGGGAAAAAACGTCTAATCGGTATCGGTTTTTTCCGTAAGTTCGACCGTGTTTTCTGGGATAGCGGAAATAGAGAAGTAAGGTTTTATAGGGATTGATTATTGTCTTTGAATCATTATATGAAAAAATCCCTTAGCATCGCTTTTCGTTTGGAGATAGCTAAGGGATTTCTTTATTGTGGATAAGTATTTATCGGCGTGATGCTCTACGGTCGAAATCTGCGGCAAACTTTACAAACTCTTCTTTTGAACTCGAAAAAGATAAAATATCCTGTAAAAGAAATGCTCTATCTCTGTCCACAATCAAAGGATACATAAGTTTTAGCAGCCAAAGTTTTTCGGAATCGAACGAATAGGTTTCGGCCAAAATCCTCACTTGCCCGGTAGTGAATAGAGAGTTGGCAGCAGCCATCTCTATCAGTCGCTTTTTGTCAGAATCAAATGAAGCGTTGTCAAGTGCCGTAAGCAACTCGGCAAAAGTACGGTCATCTATGGGAATATCATAATCCGGAGGATATAAACCGCCATTAACATTATCTGCCCTTACAAATATGTCTTTTACTCCTATACCCATATAAAGAACACTCTCTCTGTAAATAAGTTTGGAAATATCGCGACCTTTAACAGAAGATACGGCAAAAACCTCTATCAAATAATTGCCCCAAGGCAAATCTTGTATAGTACAACTATATCCTACATCACACGCCTTCTTGCCGTCAACAAAAACTTCTATCGGAGCATTACTTTCGATACGGATGGCATTCAAGTTCTGTGCAAATAAACCATTAAATGGGATAAATAATGATAATAATAAAATTATAAAACTATTTTTCATTGCTATTAGATTTTTGACTTTTTATATCTGCAAAATTACTATTTTTATTCAAACAATCAATATTATGTAGAAATAATCGTTGCATATTTGCAAATAACGTTTCGTTTCTCTTATATCGTCCCAATCCAAGGACAAATATAAGTTTGATACACATTTGTTTCTAATAAAGCTCCCAATACGAAAAAAAAGAGCGGTTTGCCAAATAAATGTTGGGACATAGTGAAGTCGCTTAATTATCAAATACTTATATTCCAATTATCTATAAAAACTTGCTAATCTCTTTGGTTTTCATCTGCTTATAAATAGTTTCACGTGACACATTTTGTTTTATACCCGCAACCCTCTTAGAAGTTATATCTTACGGAAAATTGCCATATCCGAACACGGAATATTATTTCTAAAATTTACTTGCTACGACATATTCTCTATAAGTAACCAAAATCTATATTGGACACAACGCCTTTCGATATTTGGCGAATTGGGTATTTTACCCTATCTTTGTTGTAGTTTTTTAAAAATCGTTCTGTATATGAAACTTGAAATTTGTGCCAACTCTGTTGACAGTTGCCTCGAAGCCTGCAAAGGTGGAGCTTATCGAGTAGAGTTGTGTGCTGCCATACCCGAAGGCGGTACTACACCGTCTTATGGGGAGATTGCCCTTGCCCGCGAGCTACTTACGATAAAACTAAATGTGATAATCCGTCCTCGTGCGGGAGATTTTCTATATTCCGTACACGAACATCGTGTTATGCTCAAAGATATAGAAATGTGTCGTCGGCTGGGGGTTGACGGAGTAGTGATAGGTTGCCTTACTGCTGACGGAGACGTTGATATGGCTCGCAATGCAGATTTGATATCGGCAGCAGGCAATATGAGTGTTACGTTTCATCGTGCTTTCGATATGTGTCGCGATAAATATGAGAGCCTCGAACGTATAATCGAACTCGGTTGCCACCGACTATTGACCTCCGGCGGTAAGGCAAAAGCCGAAGATGGGATAGACCTTATCAAAAGACTTATAGAGAACTCCAAGGGACGAATTATCGTTATGCCCGGAAGTGGAATCACCGAAGACAATATCGCTACAATTGCCCGACAGACAGGAGCAACCGAATTTCATCTCTCGGCTCGTATTCCGGTGCGGAGCTCGATGCGTTATCGCAATACCGAAGTCTCTATGGGAGGTAAAAATATAGAGATTGACGAATATGCATTCCCAACCACAAGTGCCGAAAGAGTTCGTAAAACTTTGGAACGCCTTATGTATGCGAAAGGGTAGTGTAGCCTGTATCCAAACCTTTGGCAAAGCGATAACAGCTTTGCCAAATACATAATTCATCACTCGTTGTGCAAACAACTACCTATATCTCCCACGCCAATGCACTTGCTCCGAGTATGGCAGCATCGGCATCTTTGAGGTTCGAGAGCAGCACTTTTACCTTTCCTTTCCAGAGACTAAGCAGATTTTTCTCCATATTCTCCACAATGGGTCTCATTATAAGGTCGCCTGCCTTTGCCATTCCGCCAAACAAGACGATGGCTTCCGGAGCACTAAAAGCTACGAAATCGGCAAATGCTTCGCCAAGTACCTTGCCCGTATATTTGAATACCTCTATTGCCAACTCGTCGCCATCTATCGCCGCATCGTAAATATCTTTTGCTGTGATGGCTTGGGGTTCGGTACTACGGAGCGAACTCGGCATATCGGTCAGTTCGAGCATTTCGCGGGCTGTACGAGCCATACCTGTTGCCGAAGCATAGGTTTCGAGACATCCGCAACGCCCGCAGCCGCATGGTCGCCCGTTGTTTCGTACTATCAACGTATGACCGAGCTCACCCGCAAAACCGTCGTGTCCGTAAACTATCTTACCGTCCACCACTATGCCGCTACCAACGCCTGTTCCGAGAGTAATCATTATAAAATTTTTCATTCCGCGAGCCACGCCATAGGTCATCTCGCCCACAGCTGCGGCATTAGCGTCGTTGGTAATGGCGGCAGGTACACCAAAAGTATCTTGCAACATAGTTGCGAAAGGAATATCGCCCTCCCAAGGCAGATTTGGCGTAAGTTCGATATGTCCTGTGTAGTAGTTCCCGTTCGGACAGCCGGCTCCAATACCCTTTATCTTCTTGATTCCCCCGACGGTTTCGATAAGTTTGTTCAGCTCGGTTTTGAGCTCTGCCATATATGCGTTTATATCCGGATTTTTGGTTTTTATCGTTCCTCTGGACAGGACGTTTCCACGTGCATCGACAATACCGAATGCCGTATTTGTTCCACCCATATCTATACCTATAACGTAAGGTTTTTCCATTGTTCCTCTCATTTTATACTTTCTTTTGATTAATAATTGATAAACGATATTTTAGTCGGCTCTTTGTTTTACTTTATGTCCAACCAAAGCGTAGTATATCAGATACACTTCGCCTATTGCCACAAGTAGCCAAGTCCATTCCCAACTACCCATTGTATCTGCCATTACACCCTGTAAAAGAGGGAAGATAGCACCACCGACAACACCCATCATCAAAGCTCCCGATGCTTTCGATGTGTATTTGCCCAGACCCTCTATTGCGAGCGGGAATATGGCAGGCCACATTATCGAATGAAAAAGCCCTACTCCTACCAAAAGCCATGGGTTTGATGTGAAGACAGATGCCAATACCAGCAGACTTGCACCCACAGATGTAAAGAGCAGTTGCGTATTGGCAGGTATTTTGCTTACAAAACTGCCAAATAGACGACCCACAAGCATTCCGCCCCAATAGAGCGATGCCATAAGGGTGGCTTTTTCGGCAAAACTACCACCTAAATCTTTGGCATACATCACAATATTCGCACCAACGGCAACCTCAACGCCTACATAGACGAATAATGCTACCACTCCGAGTGCCAAGTGCGAAAACGACCATACGCTTCGCGACAAATTATCCTCTTTGCTCGACGACACAGATGATATTTCGGGCAAATTGAGTCGGGTGAGAGTAAACGCCAGTACGGCTACAACCGCTATCAGTACGCCAAAAGGTATGTATAGCGACGAAATTTGTATCTCGGTCTGATTTTGGAAAATAACGCTACCCACGAAAATAGGAGCAATGGTTGTCATCGTCGAATTGCCCGCACCGGCAATGGTTTGGCGTTGCACTCCGCTGGTTCCCTTTACGTCGCACGCTACGAGGTATGGATTGACGGCCGATTGCAAGAAGGTCAATGCCGTACCTGCCACAAACGACCCCAGAATGAATATGAAATAGGCGTGAGGTATGGTTACGGCTCCCAAAGTGATGGTAGAGCCACCCGACTGTTCGAACTGAAAAGCCGAAAGTTCGAATACCGCAAAAGCTCCGATTAGTATTAGAAGTCCGCGTATCAAGGTGCCTCTATAACCGTTTTTGACGAGCGACTTGGCACTTACTCCGCCCATTACGAGGTAGGCTAAGAAAAACGAAAAGGTTATTACCGTGGCAAGCGTGTTTTTCAGGTCGCCTGCTTCTTTTAGGAATGCAGCCTGCATCGGTGCCTGAAACTGTTGATTGACAACGGTTATAAATCCAACTAACGACAGTAGTATTACCATTGTTATAAATGGTATAATGTAGTTGATTTCGGTTTTGGTGTTAGTCATAAGTGTCTGAAATATAGAGTTTAGATTATTTTTATGCAAAGATATGAAATTAAATTGAAAAATCAATGACAATCATCGTTTATACTACATTATAGGTGATAAGTAATAAAAAATTCAATGAGCCGTTTTGTTTATAATATTTTTTTTGTCGTTTTGCGACTCTACTTTAAATACTCCGTCGCCGAATATTATTTCGAAAGGTTCGTTTCGAGCCAATTTATCTACGGATTTTATAAACTTATCTTGTTGTTTTACAATGGTATATCCTCTTTTTAAAATAGTTTGGGGCGATAGTAATTGTATGGTCTTCTCTTTCAACAAGATATTTTGCAAATTGTTGTCGATTAGTTTCTTGGATTTGGTTTTGATGCTGTCTAACCAGAAATCAATTTTTTGATTTGACATATTAATCGAGTTTTTTACTTTATTTTCCAAATATAAATATTGTTTGTCGAGGTTTTGGCTCTCTTTTATAATAAACTCTCCGGGCAATATAGTTATTTTGTAAGCTATGTTTTGGATTTTAAACTTGTTTTGCTCGATATATCTATTTGCGTATAATATTATATCAGAAGTTATCCGATTGAGTATATCCTCTTGCTCTCGGTATTTTTCGATGAGAAATTCGGCGGCGGCAGTGGGTGTTTTTACGCTTTTGAAAGAGACAATATCTACTACGGTTTCGTCTCGTTGATGTCCTATACCACAGACTACAGGTAACGGAAATTGAGCTACACGATAAGCTATGTTGTAGTTGTTGAATGCCGATAAATCGGAAGTAGCCCCTCCGCCTCTTATTATTATCACTATATCGAAATTTTCGACCTTTTCGAAAATTCTGTCTAATGCTTCGATGACGGATTTTTCGGTTTCGTCTCCCTGCATACGTGCTTCGAATAGCTCAATATGATATTTGTAGCCATATATATTGTGTTTTATATGATGACAAAAATCTTCGTATCCGGCGGCAGTTTTTGAAGATATTACAGCTACTCTTTGAGGTATTTCGGAGAGAAACAACTCTTTGTTTAGCTCAACTACACCATCTTGGTGAAGCATATCCAATATTTTGGTTTTTTCTACGGAAATTTTACCTATCGTATATTCGGGATTGATGTTGATGACGTTGAGGCTTAGACCGTAATTTTCGTGCATCTCTATCGAACAGCCTATTAATATCTCTAATCCGGCTTGTAGCTCCATTCGGGTGGTCTGTTCGAAATATGGCTTTATCATTCGATAGTTGTTCGACCATATTGTAGCCTTTTGCCTCGCTATAATCGTGTTATTAGCGTCTTTTTCGATAAGTTCGAGGTAACAATGTCCGTTGGCGTTTGTATGTATCTCGCTTATTTCGGCATGTACCCAAACCGTCTCGAAAAATATATCTTTTATAACCTCTTTGAGAGCTTTATTTATTTCGTAAAGAGAAAATGATTGTTGTTCCATAAGACAAAGTTATATTTTTTATTTTTAACCAATCAATATAATATCTCTATTTTTTGCTCGATTATCTACTTTTTTATTAGTGTCCGATAAAAGTTTTTTTTCATTTAGGGAGATAGCTTTTTTTTCAGTTTTTTGTTTATAAAATTTCATTACTGTACAATATATTATCAATCGTACCAAAGCTCCAATCTCGTTTTCTTCTCTTTTAGGTTGGGGCTGTCCGCCCCAAACCCCGACTTACGTTTTTTCTTACAAAGAAAAAACGTAAGCCAAAAAAGAATTGCGGCACGCTTTCGGCTCGACCCACATCGGACTTGTGAGCTAAACGATATAATATTCATTCGCTCAAATTATTATGCCAAAAT
>JBGXXV010000057.1:0-11863 GCA_041814825.1 Bacteroidota bacterium
ATAAGCGTTGTTTTTACCTTTCAAATAACAGGCACTTACAACACAGCTAATCTCGAAATCCATAAAAGATGGGTTGTTTTTACCTTTCAAATAACAGGCACTTACAACCCTGTTTAACGTTGCTACAAAATCGTACAAGTTGTTTTTACCTTTCAAATAACAGGCACTTACAACCGGTTGTGAATGGCTTATGCAATGCGGGCAGTTGTTTTTACCTTTCAAATAACAGGCACTTACAACCCGCAGAGATATTTTCATCTGTGGCAGGAAGTTGTTTTTACCTTTCAAATAACAGGCACTTACAACTAATAATCAACAGCCGACGCAAGCAAAGGCGTTGTTTTTACCTTTCAAATAACAGGCACTTACAACATAATATCTGTAAGTGGTTTATTTAAAAGGCATTGTATCTTTATCTTCGCATTACATATCGCTTTACTACCTCTGTAAAATTCTATATTTTAAATTTTTGAATACTCTTAAAAAATATTCGGCATAGGTTTCATTTTCATCTATTTTGCTACAATTATGCCGACAACTATCGAAATAATCTTTATTAGGCATTTGGTTATGTGCAAATTTATTTCGTATTTCGATAAGGATATCTGCATATTTTATCGTATTTTGGGTATCTTCATCTCCATTTAATAAATCAATACCAAGCATTGTCTTTAATAACCCTTCTTCTATATATTTTCTAAAATTTTCATCTCCATTATTCTGTATAACAGTTTTATCTGCTACATTGTCGTATATATGTTTTTCCAGTATTTGCACCTCTTTTAGCAATTTTTTACATCTTATGGCTTCGTACGAATTTATCTGACGCTCTATATTACGGACAGAAGAATTGCTTTCGTTTGTTATACGTGCCTCCCATTCACTTATTTCGGGTTGATACTCAAGTATGGTAGTTATACGGCTGTCGGTTTCGTATTTTCTAAAACTGCCTATATCTTTTAATTTTACATTTTTGGCTATTATTTTACCTAATATTTTGACATCTAATGTTTTATTCCAAATAAAATTTTTGTTAGGCTCTTGTGTTTGTATAGAGTGAGCTTGATTTTGAAGCCGTTCCCGACGCGATTGATATAAATCTTTTAGCTCAATACAGTCTATTTCTTGATGTTCGAATATGTTTTTTAGAATATATTTTGCCATCATCAGAGTGAAAACATCGTTTTTTTGTTGTTTGCTTATCGCTTTTGATATTTTTCTATGCTTTGAGGCGCTTTCTTTATCATCTTTGTCATTGCCTGCCTCTATTATCAAAGGGTACAACTCTGTATCATAAAAATCTTGATAATTGTCGTAATCTTTGTAATACACAAACCATTCGGCAAATAGATTTTTATTCTTTTCGAAGTCGGTCCCTTTTATCATTGTAGGTTTGTTATCCACAAACCCTCTTTCCAAAAATATGGGGTGAGTCAATATCGTTTTTATCTTAGAGTCTATCGAAGAAGATACAGTATAATTTTTTTTGTTTATAAACTTAAAGCACTCCTTTTGTATAGATTTGAATGCTTTGGGATTATCTTGATTATTTTTTACGGATGATATAAGTCCGTTGATATGCTCTAATCTCAATCGCAGATATTCATTATAAAAATCATTTAATGTATTTTCTTTTTTTAAACAGTTTTCGATATCGGATAATATCGTGTTTTTAAAGTTTAAACCTTTTAGAATGTCTCGTATATATACGTGGTTTAAGTCATAATAAGCCAATGCCTTTTGTAATTCTCTGTGCATATATCCCCGCCATTTATCCTTAAAGTCTTGTGGCATAAACCTTTTTATGTCGTTAGCTAACCAAACGGCTATTTTACCTTTTTCTTGGTCATACAAAAGATATTTGCGATTTTTATCCTTAAATTCTTGTTGTCTATTTTTTTGTTCGCTTTGGAGTTGTTGTAATACTTCTTTTTCTCTCTCAATGTCTTTCAACAGCTTATCTTTATTTATATTACCCGTTAGGCTTTGTTGTTTTATATGTTTTTTCAACATTCTTGAAGGCTGCTCTTTGTCTATGGTTTGCTCTATTTGCCTCTCTATCTTTTCTACAATCATTTTTTCCAACTCTTCGCCCGTTTTACCGTTTGGTTTCAGAAATTCGTACAGTAACGAATGTATATCGTTAAGACTTAGATAAGCCGTAGGTTGTCCGTACGATACAATCGGTTTTTGTTGGTTGGCTCCATTGATAGAAATTATTTGATTGATAATCACCTGCTTGAGTATTTTATCTCCTTTTCGTTTTTGGCTTCCCCTTATTTCTTTTACGGCATCATTTATTATCTCCTCATATTTCTTAGACAGTTTTAGTTTGATGCCTATTTTAGCCGCATTAGGTAGTCTGCTTTTTTGTTGGTAATCGTCTTGCGGAAACTTTTTGTCGTTAATCGAAATATTTTCTTTGGGGAAATTATAACCCGGATTAGGAAAAATTTCCCATCCGTTGTCTCCTATATTTTCCTTATCTACGAAAAAATTTGCCTTTGCTTTTTCTACCTCCGATAGTCGCCCGAATACTGTTATCTTCTCCTTTATCTGTCGGTCGGTCATAATACCGTTGGTATTTTTTTTATCCGTACGGTGGATATAATTGCCTAAATGTATCTGAAATCGAAGTGTGGGGAAACCCGCAAATTCGTCTAAAAAACGAATGGCAAAATAATTGAATTTGTCTTCGTAACGTTTGCGAATGATAGGGTGTACAACTCTTGCTCCTTCGAGGGTATAAGCATTCTCCGCATTATCTTTGTAAAACTCATTTAAGTCTTCTACGAAAGTCTGTTTGTGATTATCGTCTAAATTATTATACACTACATCAGGCACTTTGCTTAATTCATCTAACATTTGCATCAATAAAGAGTCCTTGCCATAGATATTGGCAGAAAGCAAATTACTCTCTGCATTGCCATACTCAATATGAGAGGAGCGTATTTTACGTTTTAGACCTTTGTATGACCAAAACGAATATATACGGTGTGTTACCATAAAACGAATACTGTTTGTTTTAAGATCTATATCTTCAATAGATAATTTTTTGCCTTTAAATCCTTTTATATTGGCTTTGAGGTCTTCTATCTCTTTTGAACTAAGAAACAGCGACAACAAAAAGACAAGTCCGTTTTGCGAAAAGGGAATATCGAGGTCGTCGGCCTCTTTTTTCGGATAACTTTTTTCATTGTATTTAGAACGAACCCCTTCTTTTAGTTTTACCGTATTCTCCCTATCGTCTATGTATTCCATAAACGCATCATTGTAGATGGAAGCAATAATAGCATCTTTACTTTTGTCAAACTTGAATGATTTGTTGTTTTTTTGTTTTTGAATCAAGTGGTTTAACTTCAAGCTATACAAGTGATTTAATTCTTCTTGAAAATTCTTTTTTAACAACTCCTTTGTTTTGTCTGTTTTTATATGCTTCTTTTTGACGGTAAATGCCGTATCCAATAAAATCTTGTCCAATATCTCAAATACAATAGGTGCAATATTTATTTGATTGTGATGATAATGAGTATAATAATTTCTCAAATCTTCTATGGCTTTTAGAAACGCTGTCAGAGTTTTTTTGAAATACGTTATTCGTTTTTTAGTTGTCTCATTTTTTAAATCGAAATACTTAACCGCCGGGAAATAGTCGGCAATAGCTTTTACACGTTGTTCGTAATCATAGAGAGATATAGCCTCTTCTTTAAACATTTGATTGACATCATTATAATTAAAGTTTTTAGAGCGAACTTCTATATGTAATCGTTTTTGTAATTCGCCAAAAACTTCCGATATATTGTTGTATGCTAAGTTTAGGAAGCCTCCAAAATAAAATTTATCTTCACTTTTAAACGGACTGTAAGATGTCTTCTGTATTTCTTGTTCTTCGTTTATATCTTTATTCATAGACAATTAATTGGTTGTTTTTATTAATGATTGAATTTCAATATTATTTATCTCTATACCACTCATAAATTTACTTGTTCGTTACTCTCTCGGTTGTATTTGCAAACAACAGGTCTCATATCCGTACGAAGATAATATTATTTTTTGAGACTCGTTGTTTTTGTCGAGATTATTGCCATGCCAGCGGGATAAATACCGCCCTAAGGTCGGGCGTTGGCATATCGGGGTCGAGGGGGGAAAAGTTTTAGTACGAAAAATGTACTTGATTCGATGGCAATACCGGTCGGCAATAGCCAGGTGAGGAAGTTTTGGGTTGGTTTTGGTACAAGACAACGACATCATCTCAATATCAGATAAAATAATGAAAATTAGTTTTTTATCGCAAACAATTTATTGATTTTGTTAAAAATTTCATACAGACACAAAGTTAATAAAATTTACCACTAACATTGTTTTACCTTATAATCCATTGGGAGTAATGAAAACTCTTGAAATTGATTTTTATAAAAAGACGGTGCAACATAATTGGGGATTAAATCACATAACATCAATAATAGAAAACAAAGAAGCTGCCCCTTTCGGACAGCCTCTTTCGTTTATGGTATTTTTATGGTTTGTCCCGCTCTTATATTATTGGACGACATACCGTTTGCTTTTTTTATCTTTGCCACAGTAGTGCCGTGCCTGCTCGCTATGGCACTTAGAGTGTCGCCACTTTTGACTTTATATCTCTTTGACGAGGAGGTTTTGCTTTTTGTGGTTTTACTTTTTGAACTGCCCGAATTGCGTTCGGCCGGTTCTACCACAACCTGTCTGCTTAGCAAATTGTTTGCATTGTATGCTAATATCGAATCGATATTGGTGGAGAAAAAAGCTATTTGCTCCATAGGTAAGATAAGTGAATATGGTTTTATATCGCCCGGTATTATATCCTGCTTGTACTGAGGATTGAGAAAACGCAACTCTTCGATAGGAATTTTTAGGATTTCGGCTATCTGCTTCAAATGCATTCGTTTATATACCATTACCGAGTCCGTTGTCTTTATAAATGTAGGCTTAGCCGGGCAAATATTGTGTTTGCTGTAATAGTTCATAATATAATTGGCGGCAATAAATATCGGTACATATCCGCGAGTCTCTCTTGGCAGGTAAGGGTATATATCCCAATATCCGGTTTTCCCACCCGACTTTCTTATGGCACGTGCCACATTACCCGGTCCGCAATTGTATGCGGCTATTACCAAATGCCAATCGTTGTATATGGCGTATAAGTCTCTCAAATAGCGAGCTGCTGCATCAGATGCCTTCTTTGGGTCGAATCTGTCGTCCACCAATGAGTTTACCTCTAAGTCGTATATTTTGCCTGTACCAACCATAAACTGCCATAACCCACCGGCTCCCGCACTTGATATGGCTTTTGAGTTTAAAGCCGATTCGATTATGGGAAGATATTTGAGCTCCATCGGCAAATCGTACTTAGCCAGAGCGTGTTCAAAAACGGGGAAGTAGTAACTCTCGCCTAACCCCACCATATACTCAACCTGTTTGATACGTTCGGCATATTTATTGATAAAAAGTCGAACTACATTATTATAAGGCATCTCTATTCTGTAAGGTAGTTTTTGCAAACGTGATATATAGATGCTGTCGCTGTAAAATACCGGGGTTGATTCGGTGCGGTTGCACCGCTCTATTGTCATTTTGTTTGATGCCCAATATTTCATCATATCCAACACCGCTTTTTCGTAGTCGGTAGGAACTATCAACGATGTATCTTCCGGAATACTTATCGGAGGTAAGTTTGCCCAAATATTTTTATCGTCCTTAGCAAAACCGTTTAAGCAAACAATTGCCATCAGTAATAATACAATACTTTTTTTTATCATAATAAAATAATCAATTTTTTACTCAATTAGACTTTATTTTTTCGTTTTTAAAACTTTAAGTTTAGCTTTAATGCCAAATTTGCCGAATTATAATCGGTCTCCAATATTGTAGGAGCCACTTTTAGCGACAGGTACGGAGATATGTCGAAGTCTGCCAAAGATGCATCGACAAACGCATCAAGTACCGTTATCGCATAAAAAGCCACAGAACCTATTATACACAAATCTCTGTACCTCCTGAGGTTGTCCATCATATCCTTTAAGCGGGCCTCTGTTACTACACTTGGGTCATACTGGGTATAGAGCTCTTCGTAACTTTTTGTGTTGGGGTTGCTATCGGTAATATCTCGGTAGTATTGTTTGTATGCGGTATAGTATTTGTGATTCCAGCCTATACCATATCCTAATGCAGCAAATCCGCCATATACGATTGGCAGTTTCCAATATTTGCGATTGTATATCTGTCCCAGTCCGGGGAAAATCAGTCCGTACCACATAGATTTGTTTGGGTTGGGGACAAATCGTTTGGGTTCGACCAAATCTTTTTTTTCAATTTTATCGACACCTTTTGTCTCCGACGATATATCGTTCGGCTTTGGCAGGTCTTGTCCTGTTGAGGTATCCGGTGTGGCTACGACAAAATTACCATCTTTATTGCCGATGGTATCGGTATCTTGTGCCATAGATTGCACAATACATAACGTTATGCAGATTATTGTCGCAATAATATTTTTCAATCTGTTTTCAGTTTATCTAAAATCGACATTATCCTCATCAAATCATCGTCCGAATCGAACGAAAGCGATATTTTGCCCTTACCTTGTTCGTTGTATTGCAGACTTACTTTTGTATTGAAGAGCTGCGACAACTCCTTTTTTAGATTATCGTACTCTTCGGAGACAAACTTTTGAGGTTTCTCTCTACTGCTTATATTTCCGTTGTTTAGGGCTATCTGTTTTACCATTGCTTCGGTGGCTCGTACCGATAGTCCGTTTTTTACAACTGCTTCATATACCTTAATCTGATTGGTTGGCTCGCTAAGTCCTGCAATAGCACGAGCGTGTCCCATATCCACTTTTCTGTCTTTTAGTCCGAGTTGTATCTCGGCAGGCAATTTCAGAAGTCGCAGGAAATTGGCAATAGTCGTACGCTTTTTGCCCAACCTTTCGCTTAGTTTCTCTTGTGTAAGGTCGAAGTCGTTCATTGCTTTTTGGTATCCCAGAGCTATCTCTATGGCGTTCAAATCGGCTCGCTGAATATTCTCTATCAAAGCCATTATATGCATCTGCTCGTCGTCGGCAGTACGTATATAGGCAGGTATTTTGGTAAGCCCTGCCATTTTCGACGCTCTATAACGACGCTCTCCCGCAATAATCTGGTAACGGGAGTCGTCTATCTTGCGTAATGTTATGGGAGATATCAACCCGTTCTCTTTGATAGAGTCCGACAATTCGGCTAATGCCTCTTCGTCGAAATCTGTTCGGGGTTGATTGGGGTTTGCCTCTATAAAATCAATATCAATCTCGTTTATAATGCTACTTCCGTCTGTTTTTACCTCTTCTGTACTTATAAGGGCATTCAGGCCTCTTCCTAATACTTGTTTCTTCATTATTTTATTGACTTGTTCTATTGTTTTTATACTCCTCTAATATAGGTAATAATTATTTTATCACTCTTTAATCTTTTCTATCAACTCTTTTGCGAGTTTGATATAATCTTGCGAACCTTTCGATTCTTTGTCATAAACCATTATTGGTTGCCCGTAAGAAGTGGCTTCCGACAGTTTTACATTTCGGGTAATCATAGTTTCGAATACTATTTCGTCGAAATGACTGCGAACCTCGTTTGCTACCTGATTGGCATATCTTAGACGAGAGTCGTACATAGTAAGCAAAAATCCTTCTATATTAAGATTAGGATTAAGTTTGCTTTTTATTATCTTTATGGTATTCAGCAGTTTGCCTATACCTTCCAATGCAAAATATTCGCACTGTACGGGTATTATAACACTATCGGCTGCCGTAAGACAGTTTACCACTATCAAGCCGAGCGATGGAGCACAATCTATAAGAATAAAATCATAAGATGAACGCAACATATTCAGTACGTTCTTCAATCGTTTTTCGCGGTTGTCTATCTCTATCATCTCTATCTCTGCACCTACCAGATTGATATGCGAAGGTATAAGATGCAGATTTTCAAAATCCGTTTTTATAACTGCCTCTTGCGGGTCGATGTCATCGACAAGGCACTCGTAAATAGTTGTTTTTACCTGTGCTACGTCGATACCCAAACCCGATGATGAGTTAGCCTGCGGGTCGGCATCTACTACCAAAACCTTTTTCCCTAATGATGCAAGTGAAGCCGCGAGATTGATACTTGTGGTAGTTTTGCCCACTCCACCTTTTTGATTTGCCAATGCAATGATTTTTCCCATAAAAGTTATCGTTATTCTTACAAGATTTTCGAATTAAGTTTGCAAATTTAATGTTTTTATTTTATATATCTGTATTTTTTCTTTTTCGTATATATAATAAATAGATGTAACAGATTAATTTAAAGTAAAATGTGTAGCAATAAAATTGCATAACTAACAGCTCGTAAGATTTTGTTTTTAATCCGAGTTGAAAAGCATAACCAGAATAAAAATCATTGCTGTCCGATAATATCACCAATTACCTAAATATACCAAAACTCCAATCTCGTTTTCTTCTCTTTTAGGTTGGGGCTATCCGCCCCATGTCTTTTCTAATGCGGAATACGGAGGAAACCTCATAATACCCCGATAGACAAACACGCAAGATAAGCCCATTTCACAACAACAGCGTATATATATTTTTGTGTGTGTTAGAGCATTACGAGTTAGTTTTGATTTTTATCGGACAGCAATGAAAAACATACGACTTTTTCTCTATAAATTGATTACGTATTCAGAGAAAAAGCCGTATATGTTATGATGCTCTATTAGTGTTTTGGCTTATGAGCAAAGACATTTTTATTTCACTACTACTTTTATGTTTTTTACTCTATCTGATGCTTTTATTAAAACCATATAAACACCTGCATGCAGATTGACAGGTATTTGGCTAAATCCAACATTAATATTGCTGTAAGCGATAGCTCTTCCCGATACGTCTAAAATCGAGATAGAACCTGCCGAAGATGTCATATTGTTCACTATAAGGGTTTTGTTGTTGTGCGACATATATGCATCGAGCAACTCTACATTAGGATTGTTTTCGATATCTGTTGTGGTATCGAATGTATCCGTTATCATAAATCGTTTTTCTATTTTGTTTGTATTATCGGATGTAAATTGGTATATTGTGGTATCGTTAGCCAGCGGTACGTATTTTTTAGCAACCAAATCCAATAAATAGAGATTGGCATAACGGTCTAATCCCGATTTAACAAGACTCAAAGAGTATGTACCTGCTCCGTTGGAGCGGAAACTGAATACATCGCCCACTACTGACCTACTACTGCTTATCTGCAAAGGGTTGCCGTCGATATCGGCAAATAGCGAAGCGGACGAAATCGTAGAAATCAATTTGTGTCCATCATAGCCGTTATCGAATTTATCGGTAGCCTGAGGAGTCTCCACCAGCCACATTACATCATTAGATTGTTCGCCCGATAAAGTGATTTGCAAATACCCCAGATAGTTTGCTGTATCCGGAGCAGCTATTTTTTGCGGTTGAGTATTCGGCAATACTCCCTCTGTATCGTATTTTAATGTAACGACGGCGTCGGGTTTGTTAAATATGGTCTCTTCATTTTTAAATTTTAGCAAGAACCCTTGCATAGAAGGAATACGGTTACTCCAAATAACAGTAGCCAAATTTTGAGGAATTGCCAAATACGCCCCGGGTATATTGTGGGTTTGTGTAGTAGTCGAATTACTTCCCGTATTAGCCCAATCCGCAAAACTACCCGTATTGTAAATATATACTGTTGCCTCTACCTCCGAAGGGAATTCTATTTTATTTATGTTGATGGAGGCGGTATAAGAGTTTCCAAATATATTTTGTCCTAATCCCCAGTGATTAATCTTGGTATCGGGATTGGTGGCTCCTGTTACCAATGGTGCTTTTCTGGTCATAGTAAGTTGTTTGTCGCCAAACATAAATTTACCTTTAATAGTATAATAGGTCGGATTTGCCCGCGTAATCTCGTATCCTTTGAATGCAGTGAGTGTGGTACCGTTGTGTACCTTACGCCATTTGTTGAAAAACGTTGTGTTGTCGCCATTGTATGTTTCGTCATATTCACGGATAAAAGCACCATAGAACGTTGTATCCGCCAATATCGATTCTACCGGAATACCAAAATGTTGCCAACGATAGCCGGATTTGAAAGTCTTGCCTTTTGTAGGGCTTCCCTCTATATTATCCGTCCACGTCCTTTCAGTTCCTTTATGCGCTTTGGAATACATCTGAACCATTCCGTACACAGGTGTATCCGTAGGTTGTCCGGCGAGTATTAAAGCACCGTTAGCAATTCTGTCAGAAGCCAGTATCTGAATATTATTTACTTTTTCCGGGGTTTCGCTTCCCGATAGAGTACCGTTTACAGTAAGTGACATACCTGCGGGAATAATCAGAGCCTTATCCGTATTGTTCACAAATTTACCTACCTGTCTGCTATAATCCAACTTAAGATTATTTTGTACGGCAACCCCATTATTGTTATCGACCGTTGCAAATTCTATATCGGCATCTGCGGCTGACGGAGGTGTCTGATTGCCGAGCCAGTTGCCGGGGTCACCCCAATTGGTCGAATTGGCTCCTATCCAAATATTATTAAGACCGCCACATGCTGTTACATATTTGTCGCCTTCTATTTTCCAACCCTTAATATCCACAAGTTTGCTACGGGCTTCCAAAGCATCGCGATTGTAACGTCTGTCGTGAGCTCCTATCGAGATACTGTCGGGAGTATTTATATTGTCTGCCCACCCTCTGAGTGTGGCAGAATAATTGGCACAATCCATACCGGTATATGTAAGCATATGTCCGAATTTTTTTACAGATTTCAAGTTCCATGAGCCTAAATCATGATTGAAAGCCTTGGCAGAATGAAACATATTGTGCATACCAACAACATTTTCGGTATTCCACATACTTACATCCTGATTAAAGGATGCGGCTCTTACAAACATATCATTCATATTTGTTACATTAGAAGTATTCCAGTTGGTAACTTCGCCGTTGAATTTCTCGGCTTCATAGAACATTAATCCCATATTGGTAACATTACCTGTATTCCAATTGGTCAAATCTTGATTGAAAGCTTTGGCTCTAACAAACATATAACTCATATTGGTAACGCTCTTTGGCACCCAATTGCCTATGGGCTTATTAAAGGCGAGAGCATCCCAAAACATACCGTGCATATTGGTAACTTTCTGTACATTCCAGTTGCCTATTTCGCCGTTAAAAGCCTTAGCTCTATGAAACATTTTTATCATATTGGTTACATTGCCCGTATCCCAATTGTTCATATCTTGGTTGAATGCCTCTGCAATGCAGAACATCAGGCTCATATCGGTTACGTTACCGGTCTGCCAATTATCTACCCTTCCGTTGAATGCCTTAGCGTCATAAAACATATGACTCATATTGGTAACACTACCTGTATTCCAGTCGGTCAAATCCTGATTGAACGTTGTGGCTTGAAAAAACATATAACTCATATCGGTAACGCTCTTTGGCACCCAATTGCCTATGGGCTTATTAAAGGCGGGAGCATTCCAAAACATACCGTGCATATTGGTAACCTTCTGTACATTCCAGTTGCCTATTTCGCCGTTAAAAGCCTTAGCTCCATGAAACATTTTTATCATATTGGTTACATTGCCCGTATTCCAAGAGTTCATATCTTGGTTGAATGCCTCTGCCACACAGAACATCAAGCTCATATCGGTAACGTTACCGGTCTTCCAGTTATCTACCTTTCCGTTGAATGCTTTAGCGTCATAAAACATATGACTCATATTGGTAACACTACCTGTATTCCAGTCGGTCAAATCCTGATTGAACGTTGTGGCTTGAAAAAACATATAACTC